>NZ_BAAAMU010000003.1:0-238425 GCF_039529435.1 Nonomuraea maheshkhaliensis | reverse complement strand
GACGAATACACCCTCGGCGCCTGATCGAATAAGTCACTGCAAAAGAGCTACACCCAAAGCCGATGGGTAAGCGCTACGTCCAGGTCGGCGACGTGGTGGAGGTCGTCGGCAAGGGCACCGAGGCCGCGAGCCACATGGGCATCACCGGCCGGAAGATCCAGGTCCAGGTGTGTGCCTACCCGTACGACCACCACGACCGGCTGTATCCGGTGGTGCTCAGCGACCACCACCCTCTGACGAGCCCGTCGATGCTCGAGGTCGGCTTCTACCTCGACGACGGCGGCTGGTGGTACGACCCGGACCGGCAGGAGACCACCCGATGATCAACCCGAAGAACCAGCAGAAAGGCGCAACGCGATGAGTGCTCGAGCGAGCGAGATGCCCGACGAGATCCCCGAGGATGACGTTTTGGAGTCCCTGTACTTCACCGACGAAGCACAGCAGATGCAGGAGCTGACCTGGGGGATGCTGAAGAGGCTGGCCGCTGACCAGCCGGACGACGCCAAGGTCGTCCTGTCATCCGACCCAGAGGGCAACCGCTTCACTCCGCTCGGCATGGTGAGCCCGAACGCTCACTTCGTTCCGACGCCGGACGGCTGGGACAACGAGGTGGTCGGCAAGCCCCGCCCCGGCAGCACGTCCTGTCTGCTGCTGTGGCCGCTGTGATCGACCCGCTGGTGTACGGCGACCCCGCGGCCCGCGTCCGCGACGACGAGCTGCCGGCCGACGACGAGCTGTCCATCCCGTGCCAGCCCGGGTGCGGCGCTGCCGAGGGCGAGCCCTGCAGGCAGCCCTGCCCGCCCCCGACCCGATCCTGTGAGGACGCATGACTGCCCTCCCGTCGCTGGCCGACGTCTACTTCGGCGCGGCCCAGATCCTGCGCACCCTCGGCTGGGTCCAGGACCGCTACGTCGACAACGGCTTCCCGCCCGAGCGGCCCCTCGAGGAATGTCCCGTGTGCTTGATCGAGGCCATCTTCCGCGCCGCCGGGCTGCCGCCGCAGACGTGGCCGGACGGTCACGACGACTCCGAGGACCAGGCCGCGCGCTGGGAGCTCGCGGAGACCGCAGCGGAGGCCCTGGCAACCCGTCTCGGCTACGACCTCGACAAGACTCCCGAAGTCGACAAGCCCGACAGGGCCTACTGGCTGATCACCTGGAACGACGTCAAGACTCGCACGCGCGCCGAGGTCCTGGCCGCGCTCGACGAGGCCGCCCGCGACGCGGCCAGCCAGCACGCTTCTCCTCCCGCCGAGGGGCGCGCTCACGTTTCACCACCCCATCGCTCCCCCGCTCAAAGGAAGACCGCCGAGATGGGCGCCATCGACTTCACCTCCGGCCCTTGGGAGGCTGACACCGCGGCGGCCGCGTTCAGCGCCGCCGTGCAAGAAGCCCGCAGGTTCAGTACTCGCGGCAGCATCGCTGACAAGGACGACGCCGGCTTCGTCGTCGTCTGCGAGACACCTCTGCCGCTCGAGATCGCGGAATCCTTCGCCCACGACCTCATGGAAGCGGAAGATCCCCGCGTTAATGACAAGTGGGGCCCCGCCGGAGCGATCCCCGTCCTGGTGGACGGGCCGAACAACCCCCAGTGGTACTTCTTCGGCTGGGCCGCCCGCTAGCAGCCGCCGCCTCAGTCATGCCCCCGCTTCGGCCGGGGCCTTTTCGCTTCTGCTGCCCAGGGGAACCCCGCATGGATATCAAGCTGACCGTCTACCGCACCACCAACCCCGAGGTGCTCCAGCGCTGGCGCGAGGTCAACAACGCCGTCGACACGTGGCGTGACCGCGTGCATGCCACCCTCACCGAGCACGGGCTGTCCGGTCGGGAGGTCTACATCGATGAACCGTTCGGCACCTTCGAGGGCATCGCACCCGCCGCCGGGGACGACATCACCCAGCCGCCGCAAGGGTGGAGACACAACCCGAAAAACGGTCTTTTCCTGCCGCGCCGGTCAACAACGAAAGGTAAGCAGATCGCGGCTGCGCTGGCTGAGCCGCGCCCCGACCCCCGCCGACTGCCTGGCATGCCCGCAATCGTGTGGATCGGCTTGAGGCGCCTGCTCAGTGGGCTGCGGTTCATGGACGGCGCCCTGTACGCCGAATGGGCCAACCCCCTCCCAGACGACCAAGTAGACCTGAGCATCTGGGAACCGGTCCGGCTCTCGGAGTACTACCGCGTCGTCGAGGCGGCCGAGGAGCCGATCAGGTAGGGGCACGGTGAGGACGTGAGATACGAGGGCCATGGCATGCTACCCGCCGACCGTTGGGAGCCTGCCGCGTCCGCGCATCCGGCGCAAGACCACGCCGCGCTGCGCGCGGTCGCCTGAGGGGCGAGTCTTGCACCTCTTCGCGCTCGACGCGGAGTATCGGCGCCCGAACGGCGGGTCTGCTTCCCGGACGGCAGCTGATCGATCGCCAACCCAACAAAGGTCCGAACTATCCATGACCGTCCGACGCCGACGCTGCGAGGCGTAGCGAGAGGCTCCGAGCGGGATGGATCCCGCCTAGCGGTGGCCACAGTGACCGCCGGCTGCGAGCACGAGCACCCGGCAGCACGGCCATGTCCGGCTTCCCCCACAGGACTGGTGGAGGCGCCCGACTGAAGGGACCTTCATGACCATCTCTGAGAACGCGTTGCGCTCGCGGGCGCGGCTCCTGATGAGGTATTACACCACGACCGGCGATCTTGATGAGGTGGCCGCCGCCGATCGGCGAACGTCACTGGCCGACGCGCGGATCGGCCTGTGTCTGGCCGTGGGCGTCGCGCAAGAGGACATCGACCCAGCCGGGGGTTTCGAACTACTCCGCCGAGTCCTACGAAAGCGTGCGGGCCTCGTGGCGGAATTATGCCCGTCAGCATGGGTTCTCCCGCTTCTACGACGGCCCCGCATACGAGGCGACGCTCAACAACTGGCGGGAGCGCCGTCCTGGCCTCGTAGCCGACGACTGGATTGAGGAGCAGTGGAAGCGCGATTGACCGGGCGAAGCGAACGGTCACGCATGGTGCCTGAGAGGCGCGCCTCGCGGCCACGACTGCACCACGCGCCTGATCTGCCACACCCCATCGCAGCAACACGAACGCCTCCTGAGAGCAGGGATCCTCCCCATGACCAGCCAGGCCCCCGACCCCGCATCCGTAACCTCTATGACGCCTGCGTTCATCGAGTACGACCCCGGCAATCCGCCAGAATGCGAGCCCGGAGAGGGCGTTGCCGAGACGTTCAACATCTACGTCGGCGGGGCGCTCGCCGTCACGGCGGAGTTCACCTACCTGCGGCACGGCAAGTGGTTCCTCCTCTTCCGCGACCTCAACGGTGAGCCCACCTCCGGAACCGGTGGTGACATGTGGTCGGCCCCAATGCTGACGCTGCGCGAGCGGGTCCACATCATGTCGGGCGTTCCGCTCACTGACATTCAGGTCCGCTTCCCCGGCGAGGACTGATCAGCCGTACTCGCTGACCCCGGCCGCGCGCCCGTCACCGTTTCAGCTCAGGAAGGCATCCATGATCTTTGACGAGTTGACCCTGCACAACTTCGGGGTCTTCTCCGGAACCCACACGCTCACCCTCACCCCGCCTGCATCGGATCGGCCGGTCGTCCTGATCGGCGGCCTCAATGGTTGCGGCAAGACCACGCTGCTGGATGCGATTCAGCTCGCCTTGTTCGGCAGCCGAGCTCGTCTGGCCGGTCGTGGCCGTGACGGCTACGAGCGCTACCTCGCGGGGCAGATCCACCGCAGCTGCCCGGCCGGCGAGGGCGCCGCGGTCGAGCTGGAGTTTCGGATCACGCGGGAAGATCGCGTGATCCGGATCCGAGTGTGCCGATCCTGGCATGTGACCGGCTCGGGAACAGCGGAAAAGGTTCGCGTGCTGTGCGACGACAACCTCGCCGGTGTGCTCGCCCCGGATGACGCCCTGACCGCCGATTGGGCAGACCGGGTCGAAGCCTGGGTCCCCGCCCGGTTGGCCCCGTTGTTCTTCTTCGACGGCGAGCAGATCCAGGCCCTGTCCGACCCCGCCATGGCCCAGCAGGTGCTCCGTACCGCCATCCACGGACTGCTCGGTGTAGACCTCACCGACCAACTTGTGGCCGACCTCAAAGTGGTCGAGGCCCGCACCCGCAAACGCGACCAGGAGGTCCCGCCCCACGTCACGACGCTGAAGGCAACCCGTGACGCCGACGCGGTCACCGCGCACGCCGAGCATGCCCGCGCGAGCGGGGCGGTCAAGGCCGCCCAGGCCCGGCTGACCAAGGCGCGCGAGGACGCGGACAAGGCGGACGAGGCGTACCGGATCGCCGGAGGCGACCTGTGGGAGCAGCGCCGCGCCCTCGAACACGCGCTCGCCACGGCCAAGGACCGGATCCGGCAGGCCGAGGATGACATGCGAGAGGTCATCACCGGTGGCTGTGCTCCGCTGCTGCTCGCCTCAGAGCTGCTCGCCGAGGTCGTCGAACGGGCCGAAGCCGAGACCGACGGGGACCGGCAGCGCGTCCTGGCCGACGCCCTCCCGGAACGCGACCGGGCCGTCCTTGCCGAACTGGCCGGCAACGGCCTCACGCGCGCGACGCTGGAGCAGGTGCGAGCCGTGCTCGACGCCGACACTCAGGCCCGGCGAGAGAGCGCGCGCAGCGAGGCCATCGTCGCTCTGTCCCCGTACGCCACCGCGCAGGCACGGCGGCTGCTCGACACCGAGCTCCCGGTCGCGAACAAGACCGTCACCGGCTTGGTTGCGGCGCACACCGGTCTGATGGAGGAAGCCAGCACGCTCGAGCGGCGCCTTGCATCGGTTCCGAACCCGGAGTCAATCCAGCAGGTCGCAGACGACCGGAAACAGGCGCATGCCGCAGTAGAAGCCGCGACTCGGGAACTCGCGCAGGCCGAGGAGGACGAGCGGCGCACCGCCCGGGAAACCGAGCGGGCGGAACGGCTGCGCGCGGACGCCTACAAGGAGTACGCCGAGGCGTGGGCAGGCGTAGAAGACGCGCGCCGGATCCTCGCCTACAGCAAGAAATCCCGGGAAACGCTGGCCAAGTACCGGACCCGGCTCATCCAGCACCACATCGGCCGCATTCAAGGGGAGGTCCTTGCCTGCCTACGCGCCCTGTTGCGCAAGACCGATCTGGTGAGCGACGTGACGATCGATGTCGAGACATTCGCCGTCACTCTGCAGACCCGTACCGGGGCCGGGACGCGATCGTTGCCCGCGCACAAGCTGTCGGCAGGAGAACGGGAACTGCTGGCGGTCAGCTTGTTGTGGGGACTGGCGCGTGCGTCCCGTCACCAGCTACCGGTTGTGATCGACACCCCGCTCGCGCGGCTCGACGGACCCCATCGGACCCACCTGATCGAGCGGTACTTCCCGGCTGCCGCCCGCCAGGTCCTGCTGCTGTCGACCGACAAGGAGATCACCGACGCCGAAGTCCCGCTCCTCGCTGAGCACATCGGGCACACCTATCAGCTCGAATTCGACATGGCCACAGCGTCCACCACGATTCGCACCGGATACGCCTGGCACGCCGAGGAGGCCACCCATGCCCGTTGAGCGCCTGCGGTTCAGCGAGCAAGGTCGCAACCGCCTCATCACCCTCAAACGCCGCACCGCCCTGCCCACCTGGGCGGTGCTCAGCCGCCTTGCCCTGTGCCGGTCACTGGCCGACCCCAGTATCCCCCCGCAGAAGCCCGAGCGCGCCGACTCGACCCTGGAGATCGACTGGCGCACGCTCGCGGGCCCGTACGGCGATGTGCTGTGGGGGATGCTCCGGCTGCGATGCCGCCGCGACGCCCTGCCTCTCGATGAGGACACCATCGCGCGGCAGCTCAGCATTCATGTGCACCGCGGCCTCGGATACCTGGTGGGAAACCCGGACCTGAAGTCCATCACCGATCTGGCGGCTCTCACCCATACCGACGTGCCCCTCCTGAACACCGGCACGGAGGTGGTGGATGCTGACTGACGACCTCGACCTTCGCCGGAAGCTCGCCGAAGTATTCACCACCACATGGCCGCACCTCACCGACCATCCCGAACAGTCGATCAACTCGCTGCCGCAGCCGTGGCGCTACACGCAAAAGAACTCAAGCGGCTGCGACACGAAGTGACCCACAAAACCCTGGCCTGCAACGCCGCCAACACGATGGCAGGCGTCCACCAGCATCGCGCGACGCGGTTGCAAGCCGAGCTTGACGCCGCGAAAGCCACACTCGCTGGCAGCGACGAGGGGCTGCGCTCGTTTATGGCGAATTGCGCGAGACGAGCCAACCGCTTCCGCAAGCAGGTCGAGCTGTGGCAGCGCTGGGCCGAGCAGACCGAGGGGGTTATCGACCGCGTCTGGGAACTGGCTCAGCAGTGGCGATCGCAACCGCCTGCGGACGAAACCGTCTGGAGCATCACCGACCCCACCCAAGGTCACCGTTCGGCCGGCCAGGAGATTGTCGCCCTCATCGAGGAGATGATGTCCGACTGAGCAGCCGCGCATGCCTACCCACTGCTGTGCATCCCGCCCAGTCGCGCCACATGGCGCTCACGCCGTGTCCCCGATCCTGCACGAGACCAGGGACGGGCGGTGGTCCAGCACATCGCCGCCGACCACCATCGGCCCCTCGCGGACAGCCGTGAGAAGGCACCGAACGCACTTGAGGACCTGGCCCGTCGGTGGCGAGCCAGGAGATTGACTCACAGGAGGAATCTCATGCTGGGCATCACCAGCGGCGACAGTGAAGGAACCAAGCGAGCACCGGCTCACCCAGTGGTCTCCCCCGAAGCGGCCACTCTGCCTGATGCGTACTCGCTGAGCGGACGAAGCGTACGATGAGCACCGAGGCAGAACGGGCGCGCAGGCTCCTCCTACGGCGTGCTATCTCCCTCGAGGAGAATCACCTGTTCGAGTGCGACGCCCGCAGCAAGGAGGTCCTGCAGGCGTCGGCGAGGATGCTGCGAGAGCTCGCGGCGCTTCACCGTCCACTGCTTCGACGACGTTCACACCGTGCTCATTCGTGCCCAGCGGGCGCTCCACGATGACCTGCTCGAAGGCGACCCGCACCGTATCGACGCCATCACCGGCATCACCCTGTGGTGCGTCGCCGATTCCCGCAACGACGACTTCCTCCTCACAGCCACCCTCGCCCCCCGATGCCACCTCCAGTCCGACCCCATCGGCATTGAGAGCCTCGAAAGCGCCAACGACACCCCCGGCGAGCCGGTCATCCGCACCGTGCTCACCCACCTCATCGACCAGCGGAACCAACTTCTCGAAGCGTTCATCAACGAGGCCATCCAGTTCGACGGCCTGGCCGGCTACGCCCAACACCGTGGCCTGGACACCGATGTCCTCGCGGACCTCGTTCACGACGTCGCCAGCGACATCAACAACGGCGGCATCGGCGAACAACTCACCTTTCTGACCGAGCAGAACGGTTTCGACGAGACCCGCCGCCAGATCGACGAACTCGCTTCCGCGCTCTGACGCCCTCCCGGGCGGCAGCGCCGTCGCCGCCCCATCTTGGAGAACATACGCGTGACCATCACCCTCGCCAGCCCCGCCGCTCTGCTGCACACCAGGGGAAAGCACTTCAAGTCCCTAACCAGGGCGGTGCTGCCCTTCGCTGGCCGCTACGACGCCCTGCCATTCACCCATCTCCACGTCGAGGTCGCCCGTGGTGACCTGCGCCTCATCTGCTCCGACCGTCACACCCTGGCCATCGTCCGCGAGCCGCTCACCGCCGCGACCGCAGACTTCACCACGTGCGTGTCCGTGCCCGCTGACACGATCGCCGCGCACCTCGACACCATCAACGACGAAACCCGTGTCGACCTGGCCATCGAAAACGACAAACTCGTCCTCGCCTACATGCGGACCGACGTGTACATCCCTGCCCAGCCCAGCGAACTGCCGTGGCGGAAGATCGTCACGGCGAACCTGCCCCCCGCCGACGTCCCCACCGGCCATCTCGCGGTCGACGCCTCCTACCTGGCCCGGCTCGGACCCGCCCAGGCTCTCACCACGCCTGAGACGTCGCTGCATCTTCAACTGCGCGGCGCCGACAACGCGATCATCGCCACCGTGGGCGGCACCTTCCTCGCTCTCATCAGACCCCTCACAGCCGCCGGCGCGGCCGACACAACGCCCGTCCGGCCGCTCGACGACTGGTTCGACCTTCTCGACGAATGAGCACCCCGTGCGGCTGACAGTCCAGCCGCAAAACGCGCACTGAGCCGCCTGCTTGTCGTCCCCCTCTCGGAGCTGCACATGACTGGCATCGATCCGTCCATCCGTGAACTCGTCAAACCCCGTGAGGTTGAACCGCGCGCGCGGCCCGGAGACACTTCCGTCGCCTCGACCGACGACGTGGCGGAACAACGCCTCACAGGCCCGGCCCACCCTCAGCCCGGACCCGGGCCCGTCAACGCCGGCGGTCTCGCCACGATCGAGCAGGCCAGAGACCACCTGCGCCACCTGTCCAACCAGCAGAAGACTCGTGGCGAGCTGGCCGCTCTGGCCGACGACCCGTCGCTCAAGCTCGCCGACGGCGGCGGCCTGCTCCTGGTCAAGTCCAACTCCCGCAGGTGGCGGTATCTCCACGCCCAATCCGGCCTGTGGCTGCCGAACATCGCCGACTCCGAATGGGGCGGCGCCAGAGCCTCGATCGAGCTCGCCCACCGATACGAGGCCATCACCGGCGCCGGTGGTGCACCGATGAACTGGGGCGATCCGGCCCTGCCCCAATACGCCACATCGTGGCGCTCGGACCTCGGTGAAACCCTCGGCCAAGCGGTGCGACGTGTGAAAGGCGAGTGGGACGCCGCCAACAACAAGGCCACGACGGCTGCGCGTGCCTTCCTCGACCGAGCGGTCGACCCCAACCGGGCGACCGCGCCGGAGGGCAAAGCCTACGGTGACCATCTCAGCCTGGGATGACGATCCGTTGTCACGATGAGGCAGTGTTGATCGAACAGGCCGAGGAACGGGGCGTCGGCGAATACCTGCTCCACTTCGAAAACGCCCCCGAGCCGATGGAGGTTCTGCGTAACGTCCTGGTCGAGCTCGCGCCGGACGTGCGCGTCTATGACACCACGGGCCGTCGGCGAGGCGTGGTCATGCCCGGCCGCATGCTCAAGCCAGGCGATTGGGTGGAGTTCCTGGAGCGGGAACCGAGGTGGCTGCACGATTTCGGGCTGGCCGATCGTACGTTCGGCGTGCTCGTGCGAGGCCGGGTCAGCCAGGCCCAGCCGACGGGCGGACTGACCGAGGTCACCCTCCATGATCGGGCTGGCCGTAAGATCCCGCTACCCGCCAGCCCGCCCAACGCGGTACGTCCATGGCTCAGGCGCGTGGTCCGGCTGGATCGGCAGCCGACCGATTCCTGGGTCACACCGATCGCCGACGAGCGCACCGACGAGCGCGGTTTCTCCCTGGACAGCGTCAATTGCGAACCCGGCGACGACGTCGAGGTCAGCGCCACCGTCCTGGCCACGAGGTACACCGGCCACGGTGATGGCACGCGCATCGCCAGCGATGAACTGGCCGCCAACGATGGGCAGCCGGTCCCCGAGGGGACCCAGATCGTCGTGTGCGGCACGGTTCGTGCCCATCTCGGCCGCGTCCTGCATCTGACCGCCGCGACTTGGCGCACCGAGGACGGGGCCCGAGCCGGCGCCTTCCGCGGGCCCACGCCTGGTAACTCCGGCATCGTGCTGACCGTGCGGCAGCCCGTCGCCCGCCGACCCACGGCGCCCACCGCCTGGCCTGAGGACGAGCAGATCAACGTCGCCGGTCGGGCCGAACGCGTCGCGCACCGGTTCTGCCTCGACCGGGCCGCTGTCGCCGCAGCGGCCGCCGCCCGCCCGTACGCTGCCCGAATCGCCACGTTCAGCAACGAGCTCAAGGACACGGACGAAGCCGATCTCGACCGGTTCGCCACCGGCGTATGGCTGGCCCTGCGCGGCCCGCGGCGGGGGAGGAAACGCGACACCGCGGCCCAGCTGGTCGCCCTCGATCTGGCCGCGCGCCGGCGCGGCTACTGCGGGCCCAACCGCGACTACGTCGAAGGCCGCGGCCGCGCGCTCCTGCTGCTGGGCAAGCGGCACGCTGACGCCACCGTGCAAGGCGTGAACGACGAGCAGCTGCGCGGCCTGACCGACGTGCTCCTGGCTCTGCGCGAGCGTGACGTTTGTGAGCCTCCGCTCCTGGCCCGCGCTCTGGCCGAGGCCGCGCGACGTCGCGTTCAGCGGCCGCTCTCCGCCATGACCCGTGACGAGCTCCAGGCCGCCCTGGCCCCGCTGGACCCATCGCTCGCCGAGAAGACCCAGAGGTGGCGCGCCCTGCTCGAGGACCCTGGCGCGGCCCGCAACGATGTGAACGCGGTCTGGAAGGAACTGGACGTCACGCTCATGGCGCAGATCACCCAGCTTGATGCGAACGGGGAGAGCGGCGCAGCCGAGTGGGTGCATGCCGCCCATGCGGCCCTGCAGGACTGGACGTGCACGCTCGGTTCGCCCACGCACGCTCACGCCGGCCCGCCCACGGACGACACCGAGTAAGCGGCAGCTCGACGCCGCCGCTGGCGCAGCGGAGCTACGAAGGCGGGTAAAGCTTCCCAGCGCGAAGGGTTCAAGCAGCGCGACCCCATGGGTGAGGACCCGTCGTCCGGTCCGACCGGGCACATGCCTGGCCACGTCCGGGCGGCGGGTGCCGCATGGCGGCCATCCGTAGGGAGCGAACGCGATGCCGTTTCCCCTTTTCACCGCGCCCACCTGAGCAGCCGCCTGAAGGACTCGAGCACGACGCCCAGTACGAATCACCCCAATTTCCCATGTTGAAGGGCTGATCAGGAGACGGCCCCGACGATGAAAGGAACTGCTGATGACAGCGACCGGGATGCTCATCTTCGGGTACGAGCTCGGCGGCCCAGGTGACAAGCTCGGTTGGAAGGTCCCTACCGACGCACACGGGAGCCCCGACCTGGACTGGTACAACTCGGACGACCCCGACGAGATCGGGTTCGGCGAGCAGGCTGCTGCCCACCTCCTCACGATCAAGGGTGAGACGCCCACCCGGAAAGGCGACGATCACGACCTCGCCGAAGATCTGTGGGGCGTTCACCTGGTCAGATACGGCAGCGACGCCCAGGAACGGTGGCTCCTGGTCAGCTATCGGACCAATGTGTCCGATCGGGAGACGGCCCAGCCTGTCGATCTGGCCGAACTGGTCGTGCACGAGAGGGAGGCCACTGTGAGGCTGCAAACCGCGCTCGATGCGCTCGGTATGCCCGAACCGGCCAAGCCGCAGTGGTACCAGGCCGCTCACGAGCTCTGATCAGGAGCGGCGATGCTTTCGATCGACCGCGCAGTGCTCGCCGCCTGCCTACACGAGGCAGGGCTGAGCGAAGAACGCCTCATCGACGAACTGCCCTGGCACAGCGGGACGTGCCCGGCCATCACCATCGACAGCGACCGGGACGCCCTCCAACTCGTCATCGAGCTCTACACCTGGCATCAGGAACGCGACGAGGACGGGCACGAGATCGCCACACAATTCGACCGGCGCACCGCCATCGAGGGGTCCGGCCGCAGCAGGCGACTCTGCCTGCCCGGTGTCGTCCTCACCCGAGCGGGCGTCGCCTCACCGAGGCGGGCATCACGGGGCGGGGGTGCGCCTTTCGTGCCAGCCTCCCCCGAGGTGGCGTCGGCGTTCTCCGGCCGGGCGTGCATTCCCGGGTACCGAACCGCCTGCAGGGTTCCCTACACGAGCCGGACACAGCCCGGCACCTCCTGAAACGGCCGGCACCACCCAACCATCCCGCATAGCGCACGACATCCCCGGCCGGCACCCATGGAAAAGGCCGGGGACAACCCCTCGCCGACGAAGCGGCCGTCCCCGCCCACGGCCGCGTCCTCCCGCTGCCGTACGAGACCCGAGCGGCCTGTCCCCTCCACGCTCACGCCCAGCCGTACGCGGGCCGCTATCAAGCGGCACATCCTCCCCCTACTCAGGAGGTTTGATCATGCATTCCAGCCATTCCAGGCCACCCCATGAACGAAATTGACGCGCTGCAACTGCCCGGCTTCGCGACGCCCGTCCGCCGGCCACGACGGCTGCTCACGCAAAACTCGCGGCTGAAAGCCATCGGCGTCTACAACTGGACGCTTCCCGCCCTGAGAGCTCGCCTGCCGGACGGACAAACGATCACAACCTGCCCCGCCGCAGGCGTCTGTGCCGCCGTCTGTTACGCCCGCGCCGGCGCGTACACGTGGCCTTCCGTCCGCCAACGCCACCTGGCCAATCTGGCCTATGTGGTGGAGGACCTGACGGGGTGGGAGCAGGCCATGCGTGCCGAGTTGCGCCAACCCCGATTCGCCCGGGACACCTGGGTGCGTGTCCACGACAGTGGGGATTTTTGGTCCGACCCCTACACCGAAGCCTGGCTGGCCATCATGAACGCCAGCCCGCACGTGCAGTTCTACGCGTACACCAAGGAGGTCCTGCGATTCAAACGCATCGTCGAACCGGCGCGCCCGCCCAACTTCCACTGGGTCTACTCGCTCGGTGGGAAAGAAGATACGGAGCTGAACCCCGCCGTCGACCGTGTCGCCGACGTTTTTCCCACGGAAGAGGCCATCCACGCGGCCGGCTGGCATTCCCAGAAGGACGACGACCGGCTCGCGGTGCTGGGTCCCGCACCGGTCGGGATGAGTGCCAACAACTTGAAAACGCAGAAGCGCCGCCAGGGCAATCGCACGCTGGGCGAATGGCAGGCCAGCCTTCGGCGTAGGCGGTCTTCCGTTCGCTGGCCGCTTCCAGCGAAGGACCCGTAAACGGGTCGCATGCCTTCCCAGACTTCGGAGCCCAGCCCCGACCGCGCATGGCACCCGCCTCGTTCCCGGCCATATCGAACTGCCGCCGCACTACAGCCAGCAGTCCGCAGCCGCCGACGTCGAGCGGCTGTCGCCCTTCGCCGTGCTCACCAGCGTGCGATCACTTCAACGCCGCGTCCCCGGACAGACAAGCTCACCAGACCTGTGCAGAAAGAGGTACGCCACCATGGCGCACACCATCATCGCTTCCGAGGAGATGCTCAACTTCCTCACCCACGTTGAGCAGCGTGAGGGTGGTGCGAACGGCTGGGAGCAACCCCCTGCGTTATACGACATCACTCTCGACACCACTCGCACCCCGGCCAGCCTGACCTTCACCGAGCTCGGCCCTTGGCACTGGACGGCATTCTTCTTCGGCCTCGGCCCCAATGGCGCGACCGGCGACGTCGACCATGACCTCGGCCTGTATGCCGACCGCGTCGACCCCCTGCCCCACTTCCTCGCGACGGTGCTCAGGTACGGAACACCTGCCAACGACATGAGCAGGGCTCGCCGTACCCTCATCGCCGTCGATGAGCGTGCCCGCCTCTACCGTGTCACTTCCGTTGACGGCGACTCCACCATGACTGCTGAGCAGTTGACTCGCTTCGAAGAGGACCCGCACTTGGCGGCCCTGGCCAAGGTCGCCGACGCGTTGCGCGGCGGCCCCGCCGTCCACGAGTACGCCTTCGAGGTCAAGCTGTTCGCCGTCGCCCAGGTGAGGGCCACCAATGAGGAAGAAGCCCGCCAACTCATCTCCTCTTTCCAAAGTGTCGACATCGACCACAGCCACAACGGTGTGACCGTCACTGAGGTCAGCAGTGACGACGGCGTGCCCGACCTGATCGAGATCGATGGCGAAGCCCCCTCCTGACAACGCAAGGGATCACTCGTTGCCCAGCAACCTCCACGCCTACTTCGACGACCGTGACTTGGAATGTCTCGCCCAAACTGCCGGCGAACTCCTCGTCGACCCCGACCATGAGCTCACCACCCGACAGCGTGAACTGGCCGAACGCGCCTACAAACTCCTCGTCGACCCCGACCATGAGCTCACCACCCGCACCTACACCTACGACGCCCGCTACAGCTTCACCGCGTACGTGAAGGCAACCGGCGAGCGAGAGTCCCGCGCCATTCTCCAGGACCTGGCCGACATCGAGATTCCGCTGACCGAACAAGGCGTGACCCTCGTCTGCGGAAACCTCGAGGGCGCTCCTCACCTGGTCGATGTCAACGAGACCGGTAAGTGACAGACCCACCGCCTGCCCCGCCATCTTCCAATAGGGCGGGAGCCTGGAAGTGTTCAAGGCCGCCAGCGCAGGCTCGATTGTGACCAACCGATTCGATACTTCTTCTAATGGCACAAGAGTGATTTCGCAGTAGAAGTGCTCGCCTGCCTGTCTCGCCGCTGCGCTGAGCCTGCCATGCCCGAGCAGTGCAGGAAGGCCGAGCCGCGCTGCGCGCGGTCGCCTGGCGGCGAGCCCTCCTGCACTGCTCGTCCACATGGCCCCCGGCTCACAACGGCGAGGCAGTCCAGCCCGATCCACCCGGAGCCAACCCCCTGCTGGCCCCATCAACGGCACCTGCCGAATCAGCCATGCCAAACGCGCGCACCGGCACAGCCGCCCTCAGTTCAGCATCATGCGGGGACGCCTTCCCGTGCCCGGCTCGTCACCAACCGGGCGCCGAGAACCAACGCCCCAACGGCCCCTGGCAGCAACGTATACCCCGTCAACTTCGACCGAAGGACGTCATGACCGTAGCTCCTAACCTTGCTCTGCCCAACGACGCCGCGTACGCCGAAGCTGTCGCCCTTGCGATCGACACGGCCAAGGCCTACTACGACACCGGCGAGTCGGCCCTCGACGACGAAACCTACGATCACCTGCTCCGCGACATTGCCGCTTACGAGGCCGCTCACCCCGACGCTGTCCTGCCCGATTCCCCCACAGGCAAGGTCGCCGCCGGCGCGGCGACCGGCGACATCCCTCACCATGTACCCATGCTCAGCCTGGACAACGTGTTCAGCGCTGACCAGCTCGCCGACTGGGGTACTGCGCTGCAGCGACGGCTCGGCCACGCCGTCCTCGCGTGGAGTGTGGAACCGAAGCTCGATGGGCTCGCAGTCGCAGCCCGGTATTACGAGGGCCGGCTTACGCAGTTGATCACGCGAGGGGATGGATCCCTCGGAGAGGACGTGAGCCACGCGATCGGCACGATCATCGGCCTGCCGTCCCAGTTGGCCGAACCCCTCACGATCGAAGTTCGCGGCGAGGTGCTATTCACCAAAGAGCAGTTCGAGCAGGCGTGCGCCAAGCGGCAGGCCCACGAGGGCACCACCTTCGCCAACCCCCGCAACGCAGCTGCCGGCACGCTGCGAGGTGCCAAGAACCGGCCATACGTGAGCGAGCTGACATTCGTCGGCACCAGCGCGCTTCCGCACCCCGACGACGCCTCTGAGCTGGCGGTACGGCTACCCAAGCTGCCGCACAACTCGATCATGCACTGGGTGGCGGAAAAGGGTATCCAGACCACCGCCGCCATCCCCTCAGCCGTGGTCGGCACCGTCGCCCGCACGCTCGAGGAGGTTCAGCAGCGCGTCGATGAAATCGCCGCAGCTCGTGCCGATCTTCCCTTCCACATCGACGGCGTGGTCATCAAGTGCAATCTGGCCATTGATCGGGCACAGGCAGGTTCCAGCTCCCGAGCCCCGCGCTGGGCCGTGGCCTATAAGCTCCCACCCGTCGAGAAGATCACCAAGCTCATCGACGTGGAGTGGAATACCGGCCGCACCGGCATCATCGCCCCACGCGCCGTGCTGGAGCCCGTCGAGATCGACGGCAGCACGGTCAGCTTCGCCACGCTCCACAACGTCGCCGATCTGACTCGGCGAGGCCTGATGCTGGGCGACAGCGTAGTGGTGTACAAGGCCGGCGACGTGATCCCGAGGGTTGAGGCGCCGGTCGTCCACCTGCGCACCGGCGACGAGCGGCCGATCCCGATCCCGCAGGTCTGCCCGTCATGCGGCGATGCGATCGACACCTCACAAGAGCGGTGGCGGTGCGTACGCGGCCGCGCGTGCCGAGCCCTGCCCTCCATCGTCTACGCCGTCGGCCGCGACCAACTCGACATCGAGGGCCTAGCCGAGACCCGCATCCGGCAGATGCTCGACGCGGAACTGATCGCCGACTTCGCCGACCTGTTCTCCCTCACCCGCGAGCAGCTGCTAGGCCTGGAGCGCATGGGCGCCTCCAGCGCCGACAAGCTGCTGGCCGCCATCGAGGAGGCCAAGACCCGGCCGCTCAGCAGGTGGTTCACAGCTCTCGGCGTGCGCGGCACCGGCCGCTCCATGAGCCGCAGAATAGCCCGGCATTTCGGCACGTTGACGGCCATCCTCGCCGCCGATTCCCAGGCGATTCAGGCCGTGGAAGGCATGGGGCCCGAGAAGGCCGCCTTGATGCTCGCCGAGCTGGCCGAGCTGCGACCACTCATCGTCAAGTTGGTCGCAGCCGGTATCTCCATGACCGACCCGGCCACCGCGACCAAGCCAGCGAACGCCGACGGCGCGGCCGAAGCTACGCAGGCCGCTCCGCCGCTGCAGGGCATGACAGTGGTCGTGACCGGCGCCATGCGGGGCTCGCTGGAGCACCTGACCCGCAACCAGATGCACGAGCTCGTGGAGCGGGCGGGTGGCTCGACCTCATCCAGCGTGTCGAAGAGGACCAACCTGCTGGTCGCCGGCGACAACGCCGGTTCCAAGCTGGCCAAGGCCGAGTCGCTCGGGGTGCGCACCGTCACGCCCGAGGAGTTCGCCGAGATCGTCGCCGTGTTCCTGTAGACGGCCACACACCATGCACGGCCGGTGCGCTGACGTCGGCGCACCGGCGCCACCCGCCGTCCCTCCTTCCCGGACGGAGATCGTACTTATGACTAACACCAACACCTGCGAAACCTGCCCGCCAGCCCAGAGCTGCGACGCTGTGACCTGCACCGTGCAGAAACTGATCAACGACTACCCATCCCTGCACGCCAACCGAACACAGGCGCTCTACCGACTCCTGTGCCACACCGGCAACGGGTACGAGTGGTCCAAGGGTGCGCTGGTCAACGTGTTCGCTCACTACGACCGCACGAAAGAGAAGGCGCTCAAACCGTCCCGTGTCCCCGCTCCGTTCGAGTGGCTCAAGGAACACGACCCGGACGAATACCAGCAGATGGCCCAGGCGTACGAGGCCGAGCGCGAGCGTCTGCGCGACATCCGTGCTCGCGCCACCGAGCTCGCGCGCACGCCTGGCCCCCTCGACTTCAACCCCGTCGACCGCGACGCGGTACTGACCCTCCGGCACGACATGCCCGCCGACCTTCAGCCGGAATGGCGTGCAGCCGCCGACGAGATCGACGATGTGGTGCGCCTCCTCCGAGAGGCGCGTAAACGCCACCAGGAGACCATCGTCAAGCAGATAGCTGGGCATATCGGCGAAATCAGCCACGCAATCAGCCGGTTACGGCAGTCCGGTCACACCTGAGACCCTGCCGCCGAGCCGCTCGCGCGCCTCTTCGCATGGACGATCAGGCATCACCACGACGTGCACGAGCATCCCGACCGGCCTCTCAACTCCGGCGCCTGGGACTGCACCGGCTGCGGCAATCTCAACGGAACACCTGAGAAATGCCCCGGCTGGTACGCCTACCAGGGCGCCCAATTGATCAACCGTGATACCCCCGTCTCCGCTGCGGCCGTGCTCGTCCAGCAAGGACACCTCGTCTGCCCGCAGTGCGGCGCCAAGGACACGATCGTCGAGCACGACACGACCAGTCGGACGAACGGACTCAGCCTGCACCCCGACGGCCACATCGTGGCCGATCCCGGAGCGAGGGGCGACTACGAAACCGACTACTTCGAGTGCCAGCAATGCGACTCACGCGTGGACCTTCCCCGCGATCTGGAGGTCCATTACCCCTGGTCCAACTGAGCACGACGGCGTCCCCTCACCGCGCCCCCGCCCAGCCAGGCTCCCCTTGGCCCGCACCGCCACGGAGAACACCGTGCCCGCCATCCCTGCTTGCCTTGCGCTGCTGCCGCGCCAGCTGTCCGTCACCCTGAAAAAGGTCGCGCCCGGCCCAACGTTCCCGGTCAGCATGCCCCGCTTCCGCTACGGCAACGGCTGGCTGAGCGTCGCCCTGACCACGATCGAACCCAGCCACGAACTCGTGCCGAACCTGACGCTGATGGACGATATCAACGTCAATCATTCAGGCGGCAAAGATTCCCGCGTCATGGCCCGCTACATGTGCGAGCTGGCCCGCGCCGCTGGCGTCCTGGATCGCGTCACCATCCTGCACAACGACTTGGGCATGGTGGAGTGGCCCGGCACCGCCGAGCTCGACGCCCAGTATGCCGACTACTATCGCGCGACGTTCGGCGCCACCTTGGTCGAGTTGTTCGGCGACCGGCCCTCCGCCAAAGACCTCGCCCGCCAGGACGCCGAACTGTACGGGGTGCCGTTTGTCGTGCGCTCACGCATGCTCAAGGACGGCACACCAGGCGACTTGATTCAGCAAATCGAGCAGTACGGTGCCTTCCCGGACGCCGCCCGCAGGCACTGTACAAGTGAGCAGAAGCGGGCTCCGAAACACGCCGACTTCACCCGGCGCGTGCGCGAGCGCGCCCTGGGCCGCAAGATGCTCATCCTCGACGTCAACGGCGAACGCGGCGACGAATCCACCGCGCGTATGAAGAAGGCGCCGTTCGAGTACAACCGCGTGGCCTCCAACAAAACCAAGCGGAGCGTGTGGACGTGGCGGCCCCTGCACGACTGGACGCTGTCGGACATTTGGGATTACCACGCTGAGCACGGTATCGAGCGGCACTGGTGGTACGACGCCGGCGGCGGCCGCCTGTCGTGCTCGATCTGCGTGCTCGGGTCCAACATCGACATCACCCTGGCCTGCCTGTACCGGCCCAACCTCGCCCAGCGCTACCGCGGTCTGGAAGTCACCACCGGCCACCTGTTCAAGCACAGGCGGTCCATCCGGCATTACATCGACGCGGCTGCTCGCCTCACCGCCGACGACATCCACGCGCATATCCGCGCCGCCAGCCTGCCCACCCCCGCGCCCACCACAGCCGGCGGCTGCTCATCAGCCTCATGACATTCGGCAAGGCCCACATGCAGTTCGCCTGACGAAGCGATCCGGGCCCGTCCCTCAAACAGTCCGGCCAGGTCGTGCCCAAGCCGCGACGCGAGGAGAGGGCGCTGCCGCCGCCCACAGAACACCCACACAGGCCCCATCAGAGCTGGGACGCCCGCCCTTGCTGGCACGAGCCCTGGGCCCACACCGACTTTCCAACGCCACCACGACAGCACCAACGGACTGACACCCCTCTCGAAAGGCCACCGATGACCGACGCATACGTCCTGCGGCTGCCCGCGCTGGCCATCAGGCAAGGCGCCCATACCCTCTACCAGTTCGGTGTCGACGGCAAACTGCTGCCCGGCTTCGCCACCGTCTCCCGCATCCACCGTGACGACGACGGCAACTTGCTCGGGTACCAGCGGCCCGAAACGCACAACCATATCCAGGGCATCCGCCGATATCTGGAGTCCCAGGGCGCTCTGATGCCCACCTCCATCACGCTGGCGTTCAATCACCAGGTGGCGTTCGAGCCGATCGACATCCCGACGGTCGTCGACTACGCCACGCTCGGGGTGCTGTCCATCCCGGTCGACCCCGCGCTCGACGACGTCGACAAGCCGGCCTTGATCGTGGACGGCCAGCAGCGCGGCGCTGCCATCCGCGGCGCCAATCTTGATCAGTGGCCGATCTCAGCGGTCGGGTTCGTTGCCGACCCCGACGAGCAGCGCACCCAGTTCATTCTCACCAACAACACCAAACCCCTGCCCAAGGGGCTGATCCACGAACTGTTGCCATCCGCGAGCGGCACGCTGCCGGCCGCGTGGCAGCGCCGCCAGGCGCCCGCCACGATCCTTGCCCAGCTCAACACCACACCCGGCGCGTTCCAACATGCCATCCGCACCCCCACCGAGCCTGATGGCCGTGTCAAGGACACCGCTGTCCTCCGCATGATCGAGGCCAGCCTGTACAACGGCGCGCTCTACCGATACCGGAACCCTGACGACGGCACCGTCAACGTCGACCAGGCCGTCAGCCACCTGCTCACGTTCTGGAACCTCGTGGCCAAACGATGGCCCACCGCGTGGAAACTCGAACCGCGCCTGTCTCGCCTCACGCACGGCGCTGGGATCCAGGCCGTTGGCGTCCTCATGGACGACCTCACCACCGACCGGCTCGACACCGAGGCCATCTGGACCGCACTGGACCGCATCGGCGATCAGGCCGCTTGGACGTTCGCCGACGGCACTTGGCAGCTTCGCACCGGCGAGATCCGCCGGTGGAACGACTTCCAGAACGTCGGCGCTCACGCCCGCCTCCTGTCTGACCACCTGCGCTACCTGGCCAAGCTCCTCGGCTAACAACCCCGAGCCGTTCACATCCGACGCCTGAAAGCAGAACACCATGGCATGGACTGGGCCGCTGGTCCCCATCACCAAGACCACCGCACGGCGGTGCTACGGCACTGGCCAGCACATCGCCGTCGGCAACGAGCACCACGACACCGTCGCCGCAACACACCACGGCTAAGCCTTCACCCGCGCGGACATGCAGGGCAGGTCGTTCGAGGAGATCGCCGAGATATCCGTCGATGGCCGGCGGCCGTCGGCCGTGTTCTGGTACGCGCCGACTCTCGCCGAGAACAGCGGCGGTCGCTGACGCCCGCGCTGCCGAGCGCAACCCGGGCATCTGTAACCGCTTCACCTGGAGGCCCTAGTGACCACCTCGGGCGGCCCGTTCGGAGGGCCGGCCGCCCTCGGCTCCGAGGGAAGCCCATGACGCTGGCCCTGCTATCGGCCTGGCTCGCCCTGTTAACCGGCCGCTACTCGTTCCGAGGTGCCCATGACCGACATCCGCAAAGGCGACCGCGTCGCCGCCGACGTTTACGGCTGGACGGCGACCGGCGTCGTGACCAAGGTCCTGACCCACGACGTGGTGCTCGCCTGTGACTCCCCCGGAGACTGCTCCGGAGAGGACGGCAGGTGCGTCGGCCACAAGGTGATGAGGGCGCACGCGATCGTGACACGCCGAGCCCGGCGCAAGCCCGCCGATGTCCGGTTCGAAACCGTACCCGACTCCATCCGGCGATGGCAGCGCACGTTCCGCCGCAGCTGGGCCTATCGGCCGTTCGACGTCACCGCATGGCGTGACCACCCCGATCTGCTCGCCGTCGAGATCGACGGCGAGGTACTGCTCGACAAGGAACACCAGTGATCCGCATCGATCCGGCAGAGCTGCCACGCCTGCGCGAGCTGGCCGCCCGTCGGCGGCAGGTCCTCACCACCGCCGACAACCTCGACGAACAGGGCCTCGGCAACCAGGCCAGCAGTACCACGACGTCGGCCAACGACCTCGACCGCGAGCTGACCTGCGCCCTCACAGACCTGCTCGACCTCGAACGTGACAGCACGCCGCGCGGACCTGATCGCCCTGATCAACACGCACTCTGGCTGACCTCAGGCGGCCCGGCCGAGCGCCGTACCGCCCACCCACCCCCGCAACCCAGTGGAGAACCCCTTGCCCGGCCCTACTCAGCCGCCATGGACGCCGCCGCACCGCACTGTCCCCATGGACTACCTCGACGGCGACACCAGCCAGGTCCTGCGCGGTTACCGGTACGAACTCCTCGTCGAGTGCCGCGCGCACAACATCCACCGTAAGGCAGTCACCCCGTACACCAGCCTCTTCGGCGGCTACGGCTTCGTCATCCAGGGCGACCGCCGCTACGGCGACAAGAACACCGTCACCCTCTGGACGACCCGCCACACTTGGCAGAGGTTCCACCTCAAGGCCGGCAGCGTCAGGTACCGCACGCTGATGAACCTACCGGAGTACGGCCACCTGCTGGATGCCGTCGCACGGGACTATCCGCCGGGCAGCCTGACCGCGGAGCTGACGGCGACGCTAGCGCAGATCCTCCAGCTATGGGCCGCCGCCAAGGCCGACGGTCGCAACCACCTGGACTTGCGTCAGGTCGACGAGGTGGTGGCCGCCCGGCTCAACCACTTCGTCCGGGCGTGGCTCGACAGCGGCAAGGAGAACGCCGATGCGTGACCCGTACGCCGCCGTGGACAAGGTCGAAGCCGCAGCCAACGCCGCGGGGTTCCACGCCGAAACCAAAGAGGAAGACCGGAGGGTCTTCCTGACGCTCACCGGCCACGGCAAGGCCATCCGCGTGCACTACATCGTGCACAACCTCGCCACCGGGTACCGCGCGTTCCACTACGCGGAGGTCCGCAACGAGGGGGATGACCTGTGGGCCGACCACGAGACGGTGTGGTCGATGCGAGCTCTGCTCGCCCGACTCACTGAGGCCGGCAGCAAGGAGCCCGGCCGATGAAATGCGTCGAATGAGGCCAGAAGAACAAGCCGAAACGGCCGCATCCGCCGCGAGCAGAAAGTGATCTAAGGTGATAAGCCCACGATCTTTGGCTACCTCGTCCAGAGGCCCGACGGAGCGCTGTCGGGACCCGCGGCCATCGAGCCCCCGCTGCCGCTGCTGTACCGCCGGCTGGCGGGACGACCTCTTCGGCGCCGGGTCCGTCGCGCTGCTGGATGACACGAATGGGACCCCGGCCACGCTGCGGCCGGACATGATTCCGCACCGGGTGGACGGCGTTGACCCGGTCCATCCGGTGACCGTTCGCTAGGCCACGACCCGTACGAGGCGTGGTGATCGAACGGCGCCCACCTCGGCCTCGACACCAGCACACCTGGTAGCTGCGCGCCCATCGCTACCCCGGACTTGACTATCAATCTGACCGGAAGACCCGTCACACTTGTCATGGTGCTGCATTTCGAGCATCATGATGCGAATCGAACGGAGGATTTATGACCTATCGGGACGCACGCGAGATAGAGCCGCACTGGTTTGTCTACGTAGAAGTGCCGGACAGCGCAGAATCACCGTGGCGCGAAGTCGAGATGGTGATCACAACAGACCATCACGTTTACCTGCTGGGCGCGCAAGGTCTGCTCCTAGGCGTTGCAGCGCTGGGTGACCGGGTTCGCAGTATCACGCCAGTGGAGTGGGAATCCCTGCAACGTTGATCCGCGGCTTATGAAACGGAGAGTCTGAAGATGGCCAATCAACCGGACATAGCCATCGTAGGCGGGTCCATCACCGGGCCGACGGCGGCTCTACGCCTACACCAAGAGGGATTCACCAACGTTCACATCTACGAAGCTTCGCCCGAACCAATGGCACAGGTTGGCGGAGCGATAACTTTAGAACATCCTGCGCTTGGTGTGCTAGATACAATTGGCGTTCCCCAAGCGGAAATTGTTCCCTTTCCAAGTGAGCGCATCGTATCGATAAAAATAGCGGACCGTTCGGAGTCTCGGCGTTTCGAGACTTTGTATCCGGGTCGCCACACCGCCTGGCACCTGATCAACAAGAGTCTCATCACGCGCTTGCCACCCGGGATGTTGCAGACCGGCAAGCGTGTCGTGGGACTAGATATAGGCGCTGATGAGCGACCGCGGCTGCACTTTCGTGATGGAGAGACGGCCTCCGCTGACCTTGTCGTTTTCGCCGATGGCCGTCGATCCATTGGCCGTAGCATTCTCGAGCCCAAGCGGTCTCTCGAGTACTCCGGTATCGTCGCATGGAGAGGACAGAGCGCCTGGGCTCCTAAAGACCTGCAAGACTACACCCGGTACGAGCCAGAAACGACGCGCCTAGCCGTTTTCCCCATGGTCTTATCCAATGGGGATCTTGGCAGCGACTGGGCCCTGTACATGCCTATGAGCGAAAGCCGCTTCACCGAGGTATGCGGCGTGTCCCCCACGCAACGTAGTTTCATTCTTCCGCACCAGGTTAGCGACAAGGCCAAGCAACTGGTGGTAGATGAAGCGCACCGCATGCTCACACCAGACGCGATTCGTATGGTGGAGGCAACCATAAGCTGGTCGGCCGCACCGCTGCTGACGACGCAGCCGCCACGGCAAATGGCATTTCCCATCGGGCGCGGCCACGCAGTGTTGGTGGGCGACGCTCTCGCACCCGTCTCACCCTTGACAGGCCGAGGAGCAAACAACGGTGTCGAGCAGATCAATGACTTGACGGCCACCCTGGTCCAGTGCACCCGCTACGGTTCTGACATCACCGCCGCCCTCCAAGGCTGGGAGCGTCGCATGCTACCCACCGTGCGTTTCTCCTTGGAAGTTGGCCCCAAGCTGGCACAACGCCTCGGACTTCAGGCATCCGCGCGCGCGAGCGCGGCCCACCTCCGCTCATCGACCACGACTGAGCCACCCCGCCATCGTCCGGAGAACCTGAATACTGACCAGCGAACCACGTCTCCGGCACCGATGAACACCAAGCGACCGCAGCCGCGCGTTCGCTGATACGTCACTCGCCCACACGGGTAAGACCAGCGCTCTGATGCAGCTGGCCGATACAGACGTCGTCAGACCCCGCGGCTGCTGCTGAAGGAGTATCGGGAGTGGCATGACGACTTCTCGGCTGGGAGTAAAGCGCGCTCCTCGATGACACGCAGCGCGCCCGGCTCCGCAAGGAGGGGCACGAGGCGAACACGACCCTGGCCAGGCTGCGGCCGGATACGATCCCACACCGGGGGAGCGCGTTTCGCCGGTGCACAGGGTGACCACCACGCAGACGACCCAACGGGACAAGAACCATTCGTCCAACGGGGCGTTCATCCGGGAGACCGATCACTGCTTCTGGTGACTGCGCTGCCCGTGCGGCTTCCATGCGGTGGTCGAGTCGTCGAGGAAGACAAGCGGCACAAGAGCGGACGCGACACCCCACTGCAAGGTCATGGCTGCTGAGACGCCCAACCCGCAAATTGATCACGAGTAGAGCCGCGACGGCGGTGCTGTCTGGCGTCACGGCCGGACGGTAGCCGCTTGGCTTGCCTAGCTGGCGCACGCACTGGCCTTGAGCCGACAGCGCCAGATCGTCCACGACGCCGCCCGCCGCGAGCACAGGCACATCACGCACGTCATCACCCGAGTTCTCCCGAGAGCGACGAGCGAGCAGCGTCAACCGTCCCCGTTGCCCTCCGGCCTCGATCCACCTGCTCTCAGCAACCCTATTTCTTATCCACGCGACGCCCCAACCGCGGCATCGGAAACGTGACGACGCACGGCAGCCACGAAGCCCGACAGCGTGACCGCTCCCCTCCCCGGCTTGTGCACCTCGAGGACCCTCCTACGATGCCGGCCATCCGATAGACAAGAAGAACCATCAGCAGTGATCAACTACAGTTCCCCTGACCACGTCGATCAGCTACACAACCGCGCGGCCGCCATCAAAGGCCGAGCCCTCACCCTCGACACTAGCCGAACCGAGCCCGTCACGGTCGGCGACATCGAATCAGGGGACATCTTGCTCAGCCTCAACGGCAACGACTTCCCCTTCCCCTTCACCATCAGCACCGTCACGCAGGTCGGAACATACGGCGTCGTCCTGACCGCAACGCACGGATGGTTCACCCCCGGCCGCGTCCATGCGAACGACCCTGCCGTCAGGCTCGTCCGCGACTCGCTGCCGTACGCCTTCCCCGACGTGGAGCGGTGCGCGGCCGCAAACCAGGCCGCCGCGTTCCTGCCCGTCCGCGACGCATACACGTTGCCTTGCCTGACGATCGCCGGCGTTCAGGTATACGCCTACCTTGATCCAAAAATCGGAGCCGTCCGCGTCTCGGTCGACCTCGATACCCCCGGCCCAGGACTATGCCGGAGCGACTCCACCGTCCCGGTCCGCGTGGACATCGGCGACTCCACGGTGTTCGACGACAGCGATACAGCCCGCGCCACCGGCAAGGCAACCACCAACACCACGAGAATCCTCGCCGAGTTGGAAGAGGCCCTGACAGCCGCCTGGCAGATCATCACGAACAACGACGGGAAGAGCTGCGACAGCGCCGAACGCAGGTGGACGATGGACATCCTCGCGCTCATCGCCGAGGAAGTGCACAAGCGCCGCCCGGACCTGCAGCCCGGTCGCCTCGCCCAGCCGAACCCCTCCTCCAAACAGCGCTGGTCAGTGCTGCGCCGCCTCGTCGCCCACCAGTACGACGGCAACGCCACCGACGCGCTCCTAGAGCTCGCCGACGTCGGCGACATCGCCGTCAACTACCTCGACAGGGAATGGTTCGCCATCTACCTGGAAGATCACTACGACCTACCCCTCACCGACGACGCGTGGCAGGCCATCGCCGCCGAACTAGGCGGCTACGACAAGCACGTCTGCGACTACGCGGAACCCAACGTGCAGAACGACTTCGCCGACCAGGTACTGGAGGCCGCTGGTGTGCTCCCCGATGAGGACACCGACGCCGACGACGCCGACGGCGAACTCATCGGCGGCTGATGCCGCTCGGCGGCAGAATCCTCATCCGCGGCCGTGCCGCCTGGGCGGCGGGACCCCGCCTGCCCAGCTGTTTGCCGCCCGGCCGTGTGGCCAGCGCGGTCGGGCAATTCCGGCGGCTTGAGACGAATGTGCTCGCTCCACGCTGGCACTACCCCGGCCCACGGCTTCACCGTCCGTCGACAACCGCTCGACGGGATCACCCTCAACGCCCCGAACGGAGCCCCTCAACCGTGACCACCGCCCGCGCCGTTCCGGTCGTGCCGTTCAACGTCGACCGCGCCACGCTCACCGCATACCTTGACGCCAGCCCAGCCTGGGAACGCTGGGGCGGCACCAACGCTGTCGCCAAGTACCGCCACGACGACGAGGCGCACGGCCACCTCAACGTGCTCATCCCTCGCACGGACGAACCCGACTGCGCCGACGAGGATCGCGACATGCTGGCCACGGCCGCTTACGCAGTCAACGCCGTGGCGCTCGGGATCGACCCGCGCACCAGCAACGACGTGATCGAGCGGCTGGTCGCCGCGTTCAGGCTCGCCGGGCCCGACAGCGACATCGCGCGCATCGTCTCCGGTCAGGTAGAGCCCGAACCAGACCTTCCCCCCGCCCCGTTGACGCTGCCGGAAGACATCCAACTCACCTACACCATCAACAACGGCACCGACCACTACCGCAACATCGACGACGAGGCTGACCGATCCAGCATCGACATCGAATGCAGGTACGGCGACCGCAGCGAATGGTGCATCAGCGCCGCGGCACACGAATTCGGCTGGGACAAGCGCGACCCCGACATCGCGATCAGCTTCCTAGGACGCGCATACGAGCACCACGAGGCCCGCGCCCTGATCACGATGCTCACCCAGCTTGGCCCCAACGGCACCCTCCGCGATGTCATCGCCCTGCTCGACCAGCTCGGCGCGAAGAACATCTGGGACGTCATCGCCCAGAAAGGACAGCAGTGAGCAGCCTCCATGACACCCTCCTTCGCCGTTCGACGAAACCCAGGATGGGCACCTGATGATCACCAGCACCGCCAGTTCCCGCTCCATGACCACGCGGCACCTGCCCATCGAAGTGCTCAACAGCGGCCCCTACATCACACCGGACGCGCTCCACAGCTACCCGACGACCACGCACGCCAGCATCACGCACACCTCCCACGGTCGGGAGGAACACACCGTCACCGTGGTCCACATCGCCGGCTGCCCCCTCCTGAAGCCTTCCGCTCCGGACACCACCTCAAGCCTCGTTGGGGAGTGGGTCGGAACGGGCCTGGACATGCACCGCGCGACCGGAGCGTACTTCTACTGGTGTAACCGGTGCATGTCGCACCGGTACAACCACGTCGTCCTGCCTGATCACACTCGACGCTACCGGCCCGCCGGCTCGATCGGCGTGTGGGAAGCCCGCGACCTGGGCTGGGCTGAATGGGCCGTCGCCGTCGAGACGGAAGGAGGCTGGCAGGTCCTCGACTGGACCGTCCTTCGCGAGGAGGCCGACAGAGCCGCCGCAGCGGCCGCGACCAAGCCGCAGATCACTGCCACGCTGGTGCTGTCTCATCGCGACTTCCCCAGCCAGGCGGGAACATGACACCCCGTCACCGGCGGAGCCAGTACCGCCTCGTCGTCCGGGGCGCCGTCTCCCTCGCCGGCAATGGCCGCCAACGAGCAGGCGGTCCAAGCGCCGCAGCCGCGCATTGTCGAGCTCTGTCGAGTACCAGCCCGTAACCCTCTCGGCCCGCGGGGTTGATCGCAGCTCGCTCCGCGCGCATCGGCAACTCCGCTTCTCCTCCTCGAAGGAAGGCATGAAGCTAACCCCTGTACAAATCGACGATGCCCGGCATCTGACTGAGCAGATCGCCGAGGACCTCGGCGACTACACTCTCTGCCGCGAGAACAAGCACGCCGGATTCTGGATCCAGCGCGGTGTTGAAAAGCTGTCCCTGCACTACAGCAGCCAGCCTGGCCGGGTCACAATTGAAGGGCACTATCCCGAAGGATCTTCCCGGGTCACGGCGGGGTGGGCCAAGCCTCACAGGATCACCTGCGCTGTCTCGCGTGGCCGCAGCGCGATCGCGGGCGACATCACCCGCCGGCTGCTGCCCGCCTACCACGCTGACCTCGACAAAGTCCTACAAGCGGTAGCGGACCATCTGCAGGATGTGGATCAGCAGCGCGCCACCGTGGCCGCGATCGTAGCCGCGATCCCGAACGCGGACAGCTGGGGTTCGAGCACCGACCACCGGGTTCGCACTCCGTACCGCGATCACCAGCGGGTATTTGCCGACTTCCGCGTCACCGACACCGGCCTGACCGTGATCCACATGCAGGTGCGCAGCCTCGAGCACGTCCTCCGGATTGCCGAGATTGCCGGGAACCTGATGACCGACCAGCGAGCCCGCTAGCCGGTCGGGCTGACGCGCCTGGCACCAGGCGCCCCTGGCACCTCCTCGATTACCGCTGCAAGCCGACCCGCGGCCCAGGGCGGCGTCTGCGTTCACCAGCAGCTCGCCATCGCTTCCACCGCTCGGCTATCTTCCCCGCGCCGGAAGGTCATGACTCTTCTCTGCCGCACGTTCCCCTACGACTTCGACTGCCCGATGCCCGACCTGACCGGGCTGACCGATGATGAACTGCGCCGCCTGGCCGACCCGTGGCCGGTCGAGTGGCTGTACGAACCCGCGCCCGACGCTCCGATCCGGGTCGTCAACCTATTCGCAGGGCCAGGCGGCTGGTGTACCGGAATTCGTGACGTGCTCGGCCAGGACGTCGACATGATCGGGGTCGAAATCCATAAGGACGCGGCCGCCACCGCTGAAGCGGCCGGATTCCGCCGTATCGTCTCTAACGTCCGCCACCTTGACCCCCGCCATCCCGCTCTGCATTGGGTGAAGGCGCTGCTGGTGTCGGCACCTTGCGGCTGCTGGACGCCGGCGGGCAAACGCGCCGGCCTCCAAGAACGCAATCTCGACCTTCTCCTGGACGTATTCACCATGGCCGCTGAGGCGACCCTGGGACACTGGCACGACGCCTTTCCCTGCGACGACGGCGCCGATTGCGGCATCTGCCGCGGCGATGAGAGCTGGGACCTGGATGGCTGGACCGGGCCTCTGCTGACGTTGGAGGAGGCACGCTCACCCATTGCTGACATGACCGACGAGCGGGTCGGCCTGATCGCGGAAGTGGTCTTCTCCGGGGGTCTCTGACCTGTGGCGTGATGTTGCAGAACACGAACTGCTCAAAGGTTCCGCAACAGTTCTCCTGTGGTGCGACTCCTGCGGCTGGTAGTTGTTCAACTCCAGTACGTGAGCAAGCAAGGAGAGCGAGTGCGTGCGTTCCCAGTGATCATGCCGTCAGGCGCCCGGTATTGGACGGTGCTCGGCGAGGACCTGGCAGTAGTACGAGTAGCTGATCAGTTCCTGCGCGAGCTGCGATTCGGCCGGGATCGAGCCGAGTCGACGACCGAAGCGTATGCACGGGCGATCGCGATGTTCCTGAGGTGGTGCACGGGAACGGGCAGGCAGTGGCAGACGGCGGCCACGGATATGGGCCTGTTCATGACCTGGCTGAAGTACATTCCCGCTGGCGACGAGCACGCCACGGTGGTGCTCGGTCCGGGCATGAAACCGGTGCGCAGCGAGCGTCGAATCAACGCGATTTTGACGGGAATCCGTGGGTTCCTGTCTCACGCGATCGCCGCCCAGCAAGCGCCGGCGTGGATCCTCGGCCAGATCTACGACCTTGCCGATACGCGGGACCTGCCCATAGAAGCGCAGGGGGAAGACGCCGGCCTGGCCTATCGATTGAGAGCGCGGCATCGGCTGCAGGAGCCAGTGACGACAGTCGACCGGGCCAGCGACGAGGAGATCCTCGCTCTGCTGAACGCCTGCTATTCCGCGCGCGACCGGCTCATCGTCTTGTTGATGGCCAGGGCTGGACTACGGCGAGGTGAGACGGCTGGGCTGCGCCGCAGCGACATCCACTTCCTGATGGACTCCCGGGCCCTGGGCTGCCCGGTCGAAGGCGCCCACCTGCACGTCGTCCGCCGCCCGAATGCCAACGGCGCCTGGGCCAAGTCCCGTCGGCAGAGAAGCGTGCCGGTCGACTTTCTCCTTGTCCAAGCCATGGACCAGTACATGCTCGAGCGACAGGAGTGCGTCGAGGCGCGTGCCTGCGACTTTCTGCTGGTCAATCTGTTCCGGTCACCGCTGGGTGCTCCAGTGTCGCCTGATGGCGTCGGCGAGCTCGTCGAGACGCTGGTGACCCGTGCCGGTGTCCGTCGATCTGTCACGGCCCATACTTTGCGACACGCCTTCGCCAGCAACATCGCCGATTCCGGCGGCATGTTGGATGAGATCCAGGCTCTGATGGGGCACAAGCGCCCCTCCTCCTCCGACCCCTATCTGCACCCGGCGACAGCGCGTCTGCGTGAGGCCGTTGAGCGTGTTCCGAGCCCTCGTGAGTTCGGCCAGGAGGCGGGGCGATGACGTTCGCCACGGTCGACACGCGCACCTCTGGAGACCATGCCGATGATGAGCAGGCACGAACGCTCTGGGGCCTGATCGAGCCGAGGTTTCTCGCACTTTTGTCCTGGGATCCGAACATCAAGATCGTCACCTTCCCCGCGGACCATCCCGAGCTGGGCTACGACATCTGCCGGGTCACTTGGTGCGAAAGGCCGACGAGGCTCTGGCATCGGCTCTGCCCAGCTTGTTACCAGCGGTGGAGAAGAAGTCATCCGCTCGATGAGAGCAAGGATTGCCTGGAAGCCTTCGTCGTCAGTACGTCACGCACTCCTGCACGGGCGACCGGAACGCGCATCGAGCCCTGCGCCGTCCTAGGCTGCCCCCGGGCCTGGAAATCATCGACCACCCGGCTCTGCACCGCGCACGAGTATCAGTGCTATCAGATGCTGAGACTGCCTCTGGATCAGTTCCTGCTCCGTCCGGAGACAGTCCCGCTACCGTCGTTCGGCATCTGCCAGGTCGCGGCATGCGAACGGCAGCGCGAGGGTTGGGGCCCCTACTGTCGAGCGCACGCCGCGAAGTGGGCACGTCTTCGGGGCAGCGAGCCGGACGCCGATGAAGATCACTGGCGGCGAACCACGTCCGCTATCGCCGTCAACGGCAAGGTGAGTCTCCGAGGCCTTTCCAACCTGGTGGTGGCTCAGATCCTTTACGGGTTGCAGGAACGGACCAGGGCCGGGACGGCGACCATCGATCACCAGCTTCGTCTGGTCTGCAATCTGGTGCGCGAGGGCGAGCTGACCCAGCTGAGTGCCCTGCCAACAGATGGAATGGGCAGGTCGGTTCGGGGTCTGCGCAACAACATGCTGAAGTTCATCGAATGCGTGTGTCGGCGTACAAGTGAACGTGCGCCAGCGCGTACGGATGAGAATGCACCGTTCTTGATGCGGTAACGCAGCGTTACTGCGAAGCTACTGTCCTCTGTTCGGAGTCGATGGAGGGCGGCTGACGGTGGTCTTGGACCCGCATCGCTGGTTGGAGCTGAGGCGGTTTCGCAGCCTGCACGAGTCCGGTGCGATGAGCTTGCGGGAGATCGCGGCCGAGACCGGGCTGAACCGGCGGACGGTCGCCAAGTACCTGTCGGGCGAGGTTCCGGTGGTGCCGCCGAAGAGGGCACCCAACACTCGGCCGCGGCAGCGCGTGGTGGACGAGGTCGCGCCGCTGATCGACGCCATGTTGCGGGCGGAGATCCTGCTCAAGGGGGCGGTGATCCACGAGCGTCTGGTGGCCGACTATGGATTCACCGGCAACTACCAGCGCGTCAAGATCTACTTGCAGGAGGCGCGGCCGCGGATCGCGGCCGAACTCGGGATCAGTCCGGGTGAACTGGCGGGGCTGCATCGCCGGTTCGAGGTGGTGCCGGGCGCTCAGGCGCAGGTGGATTGGGGCGACGAGGGCAAGATCTTGGCCCACGTCGGCATCGGGAAGGTCTACTCCTTCCACATGACCTTGTCCTACTCGCGCGATCCGTTCTGCTGCTTCACCACCAGCCAGGATCTGACGACCTTCTTCGACTGCCACCGCCGGGCGTTCGAGCACTTCGGTGGGGTGCCGATGTCGATCGTCTACGACCGCACCAAGACGGTGGTCCGACGCCACGTCGCCCCAGGTGAGGCTGTCCCCTTGCATCCCGAGGCGGTTGCCTTCGCCGGGCATTACGATTTCGACCCCGATGTGCTGGCCGCCTATCGGCCCACCGGCAAAGGCCGGGTTGAGCGGCAGGTCGCCATCGTCCGTGACCATGTCCTGGCCGGGCGCGCATTCTCCTCGATCGAGGAGCTCGACGCCGCCTTCGCCGCCTGGGTTCCACTGCGGCGCTCCAAGGTCCACGGGACTCACGGCGAGGTCATCGGCCTGCGAGCGGTCCGTGACCACATGGCCTTGCGGCCGCTGCCGTCCACCACGTATGTCGTGGCCCAACGGCATCTTCGCTACGTCGGCAAGGACTGCCTGATCGCCTTCGAGGCGAATCTCTATTCGGTCCCGGCCCGCCGGGTGCAACCGCGCCAGCTGGTCGAGGTCAGGGCGACCAAGGCTCAGATCATGCTGCACGCCACCACACCCGACCACACCGGACAGACACTGCTGGCCGCCCATCCGCGGGCGGTGGGCCGCGGCTGCCGCGTTGTGGACGAGCGGCACTGGGACGGCCTGCCCACCGGAGCCGGACGACGCGTCACCGCGGGCCACGACCTTCCCGTTCACCAAGGCCAGAGCAAAGGCCGCAACGGCCCAGAGCCGACCCCAGGATCCTTGGCAGGCCTGCTCAACCGGACCGCGGCCGCCCAGGTCGAGGTCGGCCGGCGTCCCTTGTCGGTCTATGACGAACTGACCGGCACCCGCCCGTTCAACACCGATCACACCACGAAGGAAGCCCGTTGACCGAGCTGGTCTCCACCCGCATCCGCGCCACCGCCGCCAAGCTCGGCCTGCCTCATCTGGCCGAGGCCTCTCACTCGGCCAGGCGAGCCACTGCACGGGCTAGCCGAGGACTTCGCCCTGTCCTACGACGATATGCCTGACCCGCCCGAGGATGCTGAAGCCGGCAAAGACCTTCCCATCGAGGTCATGCGACAGCTCTGCGCAAACCTGCCGTCCGTCTTGGAACCCAACGGGCCGGAAGTCCTGCCCGACGTAGATCACGACAGTGGCATCGACATCACCAACCCTTCTGATCACGACTTGAAGGAGTTGGCGAAGGCACTCAACGAAGAATGATCTTCGTGTGCTGATCGGTGAGATCAGTCAGCATGCGCACTTCCTGATCTCCACCGGTTCCGTCGACGTTACCCGAATTTCAGAGCCTGCCGTTGCGTTCTCCACTGCGCAGCAGCGAGCCTTCCCGCCCGAGTCGTTCGTGGCGCACGCTCGCCTACGGCGCTCATACCGCCGCCATGAACTCTGCGAGCACCCCTCATGCTGAGCGGCTGGCCCATGCGGGCCGACGTTCATAACCCCGCGATAGGAGAGCATTGGGCTACCACAGCAAGCTGCGCGGCGAGATCCAGTTCCACCCGCCCGTTTCAGGGCCGGAACTGGCGCCGCACTCCCGATTCATCCCGACCGGCAGCTCCTGGGACGAGGGTAAGCGCCTGGTCTGGCTCAAGATGGACGAAGAGATCGTTCCGACGTACGACGGAATCCGCACTCGGGTGCGGGCCGTGGGCATACGTACGAGCCAGGGCGATGAGCTGCGCGCTGACGACCTTTTGTCCGAGGTGGACGAGATCTGGAAAGTCTTTCGCTTCTGCCCCGACGGCACGCCCAGGACGTTCAACGGCGAAATTCGCGTCTTCGGCGAGGAATCGCCGGACGTCTGGCGCGTCATCATGATCGCCAACGAGCCGGTTGAGCAACACCCAAAGCTCGTCTGGCCCGACGGCACCGAGGAGGATGTGTGACACATATCTCGACCAGGTGGGGTGCCGTCGAGAGGCTGGGGCGGGCAGAGATTACAGGTCACCGCCTGACTGTGCAGGACGCCCTGCCTGAGACGAGTGCCGTGCGAGCCTACGGACCGGCCAGTGGCTGAGCTGTGCAACTGCTGCGGCAAACTGCACGAAGAGAACTGTCCAGCACCGGTGCGCGAACCGCCGTCTGGGCTGGTGGGCGCCGACGGCCGGTTGACGCCGGCCGGCGCGGCGGTCGAGGACGCCGCGAACTACCTGGCCATGCGCGGATACCTGGACCCGAACGGCGATGAGTTCCCGGACTGGGTGCTTGCCGAACTGGCAGACCTCTACCAAGCAGGTACGTGCGAGTCCTGTCCTGGCACTCTCACCGGCAGCACCCTGGCCGACCACTTCCTGAGCCGCAAGCAGGAGGAGTACGAACGCTCCGTGCCAACCTGGGAATGTAACTGCGGCCGGAAGTTCAAGGTGCTCCCAGAGCCACGCGGCGAGGCATACTTCGAGGCTCGCGCTGATGGGCTGATGGGCGACCTGATCGGCTATGTCAGGCTTGACTCCCAGCGGCAAAAGGCCAAGCACTCCGACGCCTGCCCGGACTGCAAGCACAAGTTCGCCGACACGATTGCTGAGCAGCTCGACCCCCAGCAGGCACTGTTCTAACAGCGCGGCGCAGCAAGACGGACGCCCCCGGGACGACCGAAGGATCGCCCGGGGCGCTGACAGCCCGGCACCGCGGCCGACCCGCGCCTGGGCTGCCCCACGGGCTTAGCTGACCTCGATGAACCTGCCCTCGTCCAGCGCGAGAAGTCCGTTGACCGTGATGACGAAACGGCCCAGCTCATGCTTACGGCTGAGCGACTCGCCACAGACGGTTGTGCTGCCACGGATCGTCATAACCCGAGAAGCTTCTCCGCTCGATCCCGTCGACGCCGGCCAGATCATCGAAGGCCGGTCCGTCCTCATACTCGTCCAGCACGACGACCTGATGCTCTTCGGCCGCCAAGGCCTACATCAAGTCGTTCCGTCTCCCGGAGACGATAGCCATGAAGTCGTCACGGTCACGAACCACGTACTCATCCGCGCCGCGGTACAGGCTGGCCGCCCATTCGGCCCCGAGCGCGGGATCCGGGGGATAGCTGGCCAGCAACGCCCATTCCCTGGCAGAGGCGGAGATCAGATAGGCAGGGCCCCGTCTCCCGGGGACGGGCTGAAGGCCAGTGACGACCTAGCCCGCTTCCAACAGCCGATACACGTCCGCAGAGACATTCGCGGGAAGGCCCCCCGTTACGGCCGGGGTCGACGTCCATGAGCCACCTGATCGATGGCTAGGCGCGCACGATCGGGCAAACCGCCGACGCCTCTCCAACGCGAATGATCTCACGTCAGCCTCAGATGACCCCGGTGCCGGTGTCAACGCGGATGCCACACCGGCACCCGGCTTCGCGAAGCTACCGGGCACCAGCTGAAGGATTCCGCCATTACTCCCGGCCTATCAAGCGAGCCCCCACGACCGCGCTCCGCACCGCCCACGCACCGAAAGAGGAGAAATGATCGAAATTGAGGACGGCTACGAGGTGGCCTACGACCTTGCGCTGGTGCTGGCCCACGCGGAGGCGGCTGTCGCGGCCGATCCGCACGCGGCCCTCGACCTCGCCACTGACGGAAGTTGCCTGCGATTCACCGCTGACGACCCGGTGGTGATCTGCGCCCAAGACCAGGCCGCCCTGCCTGATGACGTGATCTGGATGCGGCTGGACCAGCTGACGTGGCGCGCCGGCAAGAGCGACAGCACGTTGTTGGAGATGATGCGCGACCTCAAAGCTGACGGCGGTATCCGCCTGCGTTTCATGTGGTCGCCCTGCGTGAGAACGAGCTGGATCATGACGGGGAATCCTCGGATGGACCAGCGGCGTCCACCGTACGACGTCCCGGAGCGGTACATGGTGCTCTCGATGACCTCACCGACGCACTACGCGATCATTGACCTGGAAAAAGGGCTGCCCTACCGGCAGGGGCCAGGCCGGAGCGGTATGCAGGCAGGTCTTGAGGATATGCGCGCACTGTGTGCCCGCCTCAACGCCGAAGCCACGTGCCTGACCAGCTCGGAAAGCCCTCCCGCATGCCCATGACGGTGGCCGACCGGGACCAGCCCGCTACACCCGGCACGGCGCCCGACGCTGTGCTCGGCCACCCGGTCGAGCATGCGCCGCTACAGCACATGGCAGCGGGGCGAGGACGACAGGGCGCGCCGCGCGTCTCCTGATCTCCTCCGCACACACCTGGCGTAGGGACGCCCCTTGATCCCTGCGAACCGTTCCACCAGGGTCAGCACCGAGCTGGCAGCATGCGCGGCGGCACCCGCCTGATGAAGCTCTACGAGGTCGTGCCCCCGCACAGGCCCGACGGCCCCCGCATCACCCGCCCGGACAACGGCTGCTGCGACCGGCGCATTACCCTTCGAACGATCCGCTCACGGCGCGGCGCGCTTCCGGCACGAGAAGGGCCACCGCGCTCGGCTCGACGTCTGCTTGAGGGCTACCGCGAGCGCTGCGCTTCAGAAAGCAAACCGCTGCGCGGTCGCCTACGGCGAGCTTTCCTTCGCTTCGCTGGCTTCGCGGTGACGTAGCCCTCAGACGCCGAGCCGCCCCCGCCCCGAAGCCCCAGCACGGACACACGACCACCGTCTGGCGGCATGCCTGTACGCGGACGCCCCCTCCCTCCCCTTTCGCTTGACCCGTCTTCAGATGGAGTGTCCATGACCCAGTCCACGATGGCCGCGCCAACCCTCGCGCCGGTCGGCCCGACCCCTTCGGGCTTCTCCTCTACCTCCGCGCGCGTACGCGCGATCACCGAAGAACTGTCTGATCAGTTCTACGAGCGGTCCGAGGTGATCAGAGCGCTGATGGTGGCGCTGCTGGCCGCGAAGCACAGCCTTGTGCTCGGCCCGCCCGGCACGGCGAAGTCCGAGCTGGCCAGGGCGCTGACCGGAAGGATCACCGGAGCCACCTACTGGGAGATCCTGCTGAGCAAATTCAGCGACCCGAAGAAGATGTTCGGGCCGGTCGACGTGGCCGCGCTGATGCAGGGCACATACACGCAGATTTTCGACGGCCGCGCGACGAAGGCTGACATCGCGTTCATGGACGAGATCTTCAAGTGCTCCACCGGGGCGTTGAACGAGACGCTCGCATTGCTGAACGAGCGGCTTTATCACCCGGAATCCGGCGGGGCGCCGATCAGGTGCCCCCTGATCGGCGCGATCACGGCGAGCAACGAGCTTCCGGAAGACGCGGAGAGCGCCGCGATCTATGACCGGCTGCTGGTGCGGCTGGAAGTGAACTACCTGACTGATCCGTCGAACTTCGCGCGCCTGATCCGGTCCGTTCAGGTGCCCGTGACGGCCCCGCCGACCACCGTGGACCTGGTCGACCTGCGGGCCGCCGTCAGTACGTACGTACCAGCGATCGGCGTGCCGGAGGCCGTGATCGACGCCGTCTGCCAGCTGCGCGCCACGCTGCGCCGTGCCGAACTGATCGCCTCCGACCGGCGATGGAAGGCCGCGATGCGTCTCCTGCAGGCCAGCGCCTTCCTGGCCGGCCGTCCCGAGGTGACAGCGAACGACCTAGCCGTCCTGTCGCACGTGCTGTGGGACGCCCCGGCCCAGCGCGTCACCGTCGAACGGGAAGTCCTCCAGCTCATCAATCCAGACGCCCGCGCGGCATTGGATTTGCTGGATGCGATCAACGGTCTGGAGCAGGAGCTGGAGTCCAAGGCCGGTCAGTCAGCGGAGGCTCTGGCCGAGTGGGGCATGAAGGAGGCCCACAAGAACCTGGCCGCAGCCATGAAAGAGCTGGACAGGATGCGCGCCAACACGGTGCGGGCGAGCCGGCCCACGGACACGGTCGATCAGGTCATCGCCCGCTGCAAGGCAGTGCACGGGCGAGTCATGCAAGAGGCCCTCAGCATGCCCGCCGGCGGGCTCTGACCCGGACGAAGGAACTCCGATGGGTGTGCTGACCAAACTGAAAGACCTCGCCGACCGGGCCGGGCGGTGGCTCGCCCCGTCCCGCAGCTCCGCCACGAACGCGATCGTGGCCAACCAGTTCGACCGCATGGCCTGGCGCGATGTTCTGGACCAGTCGGCGGCGCTGCGCACGCTGGCTGACGACCTCGGTGAAAGTCACGACTACGTGGCCGAACTGCTGCAGGACGTGTGGACCGCCGCCTACAAGAGCGCGCCCCACTTGCGTCCTGGCGACGAGATGGACCCGTCACGCCTGGTCAACCACCAGGTTATTAAGGGCCTCATGGACGTGAGTGAATTCAGCGAGCTGCGGCGCCACACCGTTGGCGACCCCTACGTCGCGGCCATGGCTGTACTCGCTCACGCCAACACGCTCCGGCACATTCTGGCCCAGGCCGAAGCCGCGCAGCAGGCCGCCGCAGCCGCCGCCGAAGCGCGACAGCAACAAGCTGACGCCGCTCACGAGCTGCAGGCGACTTTGAAGGAGGCAGAACAGCAGGTCGGTCCCGACGACGAACTCAACGAACAGGCCGCCGCGGCGGTCGAGGCCGCGATCGACACGGCGCAAGCCGCCACCGGGAAGGCCGACCAAGCCGCGCACGCGGCGGCTGCGCAGGTGGCCGCCGTCGCGCCCGGCATCCGCATGGCGCTCCGCGCCGCCGCCAACACCGCTGCCGAGCAGGCCCGCGAGGAAGCCGCCCTGATGGCCTCCTGGGGCGTCAGCCCGGGCCAGCTGCAACGCATGAGCTTCGAGGAACGCCTCCACCTGGCGAATCGGTTGCGCACCGGCCGATTGAGCCGCTTCGCCGACTTGATCGGCCGCTTTCGCGTCATGGCGGGCGGGGAACGAGCTCGCAAGATCGCACACTCACCCGGTGAGCTGGTGGGCATCACGCTGGGCGACGACCTGTCCCGCGTGATCCCCTCCGAACTGGCCAGCCTCGCCATCCCCACACAACGCGCGCTCTTCGCCGCCCGTCTGGCCGAGAGGCGACTGATGTGCTACGACACCCGCGGCAATGACCAGGCGGGCAAAGGCGCCATCATCGCCTGCGTGGACTGCTCATACTCCATGAGCAATCCGCTCGCCGACGGCGTTACCGGCGAGGCGTGGGCCAAGGCTCTTGCACTGGCGCTACTGGATCAGGCCCACTGCGCCAAAAGAGACTTCGTCGGGATCCTGTTCTCCTCAGCCAGCGAACTTGAGGTGTTCCACTTCCCGGCCAGCCGACCGCGCAGCATTGACGAAGTCCTAGATTTCGGCGAGCACTTCTTCGGCGGCGGGACCGACTTCGCCGCTCCGCTCGATGCTGCCGTCGAGGTCTTGCAGGCCGAATACAACGATGCCGGCACACAGCGCGGCGACATCGTGTTTGTCACCGACGGCCAATGCGAGGTCACCGAAGACTGGATGCTCCGCTGGCTGGACGCCAAGCGGGCCCTGGGCTTTCGCACCTGGGGTGTCGCCGTCGCTCAGGCCCCCGGCCAGGTCCTCGAAGCGTTGTCCGACAACGTGCGCACCGTCATGGACGTGACCGACGTCCGCTCCACCGGCGACATGTTCCGCGTCATCTAGCGACGTCTCTCCCTTCTCCAGCACCAAGCACCGGCGCGTAGGCCCGGATGCCCGGCACCTGATCGCCGCGCATCCGGGCCTACCGCGTTTCCGCAGCCCTTCAAGGAGTATCGATGACCATCTCCCCGCCATCCGCGCGCCGTACAGGGATCTCCCCCTGGGAAGTCCGGCAGGACTTCGACGCCTACACCTCCACCATGGACGATGACCAGAGCCCCCTGCTGGGGCACCTCGTGCTGTACTCCGTGTTCGCGGGGCGCGTCACCGTCGACGACATGAAGTGGTGGTTCAGGGACCTGAACCTGGACGCAGCCTTCCTGCCTGCGCCGATCCGGCCGGTTGACGCCTTCGACACGGTCACCGGATCCCGTGGCGTGCGGCGCACCTACTCCTTGGGCAGCGCCAGCGCCACCTTGATGATTCGACATGTCACGCGCGATGCCCGGCAGGTCGTCCGGCATCTCGTCCGCGAAGTCCGAGATGAAAGGGAAACCCGCCTGCACTACGACGCAGGCCTGGCCGAGTGCGTCTTCCTCCGAGACAAGACCCGCGGCGCAGGCCCGGGTGCCGGGATCCTGTCGATTCGGTCCGATCGTGAGGCCATCGGCCATCTGTCCGAGGTCGACCGACGACAGGTGTATGAGGTACTGGAGGAGCTCGAAGACAGCTTCCGCCACCACTGCGTCTACCTCACCGCTGACCGGCTCCGCAGCCACATACGCTCCTACATCGAAGCACTCAGCGCCATCCGCATCCACAACACGCGTGGCGCATACTTCGTCCACCGAGAGCACGCCCGCACCGTCATGGCGTTGCGCGCACTGGTCAGTCGCATGGGTGATGGCTCGCGGCTCACACCGATCCCGCTGGCCGACCAGCAGGAGATGCGTGAAATGATCATCACCTCCTTCACCACCAAGGCGCAGAACGACCTGCACAAGCTGGGCATGGACATCGCGTTAGCTCAGCGTGAGCACCAATCCGATTCCGAGATCCGCAAGCTGCACCGCCGCTATCAAGCCCTCCGAACTGCCACCGCGGAGCACTCCAGCCTGCTGCGCACGACCCTCGACGACACCAACGCGGCCCTGGACCTCGTTCAGCATCAGCTCCGTGTGCTGCTCACCCCGACAACCTGACCGGTCAGGCGCCTACACCGGGCTCCGAGCAGCGACAGGTGAAACTCTGAGGCCGCCTTGACGGTGGGATGCCGCCTGTAGATGCAACCGCAGCGTCGACGTGGCCAAGGCCATGCCCGCGGCCCGAATCTGTAGAGCTTGGCGCCACCATCCGACGGCACGACAACGATCTGCACAGTGTCGAGCGCTCAGGCGGATCAGCCTGCGCCATCTTGACTGCCCTGGCCATCCACTGCCTGCAGGGCCCGCCTAACCTCGGGCTTTCGTGCGCCCAGCAGGACGGAGGTGAAGCCGTGACGTAGCGGCTGATCTTGCTGTTCGTAAGCTCGTCGTCGCTTGCCGGTGGAAGTCCGGTCCGGGTAGCTGCCAGGAGGCTCGGTAGCAGGCTGGCGGCTTCGTCTGGAAACGGGCGGGGTCGAAGCCCAGCGTCAATGGCCCTGTAATAGGGGGAGCAACGATGCAGTCCGTAGCATGACGCGAAGCCTGCGGCGTCGTTAGAGGTCCCGGCCATTGGTCGGGGACAGGGAGAGCCGAGCCTCCGAATCCAGGGCGAAGGCCACGGACGCGGTGAAGAGCCTGGAAGCGCAGCCGTCAAGGACTCCCCGGCGTATGGGGCGCGGAACGTATCGACAGTGGCGGCGGGAACTGGGGAGGCCCTCCCCGGCCCGGCAACCTGCGGAAATCGTGTTGCCGGAGCGTGGCGTCCTATAACCGGTCAACGCCGGGAAATGGAGTGTCGGCCGGGTGGGCGTCGGAGGCGGCCGTAGTACTGCTGGAGCCGACCGGACAACACAACCGGCGGTGAGGGAAGGGCCGCTGCTTCGTCGATGCGCAGCGACTGTGATGGAGGGGCCCGGTGAGTGCCGGTCAGGCTAGTCCCGCCGCGAAGGGATCGCGGGAACCACGGGTTCCGCGTGATCCGGTCCGTGCCTTGCAGCATGCGCTCTACCGGGCGGCCAAGGCCGATCCTGGACGTCGATTCCACGCGCTGTATGACAAGGTCTGCCGCAGAGACGTGCTGCAGCGCGGGTGGGTTGCGGTGCGCGCCAACAATGGCGCACCCGGTATCGACAAGACCACCCTGGCCCAGATCGAGGAGTACGGGGTTGCCCGGCTGCTCGACGAGCTGGGCGATGAATTGCGGGAGGGGCGGTATCGTCCGCTTCCGGCGCGGCGGGTCTTGATCCCCAAGCTGGGCACGGCCGAGCAGAGGCCGCTGTCGATTCCCGCCGTTCGCGACCGGGTTGTGCAGGCCGCGTTGAAGATCGTGTTCGAACCGGTCTTCGAGGCGGACATGCTGGGCTGCTCGTTCGGGTTCCGGCCGAAGCGCTCGGCGCACGACGCCTTGCAGGTGCTCGTCGATGAGTGTTATCGCGGGCGCCGGTGGGTGGTGGAGACGGACATCGCCGATTGCTTTTCGGCGATTCCGCATGAGGAGTTGATACGAGCGGTCGAGGAACGCGTCTGTGACCAGTCCGTTCTCAAGCTCTTGCGCGCGATCTTGCGTGCTGGAGTGATGGAGGAGGGGCAGGTGCGTCGGCTGGTCACCGGAACCGCGCAAGGCGGGGTGATCTCACCCGTCTTGTGCAACGTCTACCTGCATCGACTCGATCGGGCGTGGGATGACGGTGATGGGGTTCTGGTGCGCTATGCCGACGATGTGACGGTGATGTGCTGGTCTCGCAGCCAGGCTGAACGCGCGCTCGCGCGTTTGACGGCGCTGCTGGCCGATCTCGGCTTGGAGCCGAAGGCGGCCAAGACCCGGATCGTGCATCTGGAGGTCGGTGGGGAAGGGCTGGACTTTCTCGGCTTTCACCACCGGCTGGTGCGCAGCTCGGGTCGGGACGGCAAACGGCCTGTCACCTTCCTCGCCCGCTGGCCCGCCTACCGGGCCATGCAGCACGCCCGTGACCGGATCCGTCAACTGACACTCCGGTCTCGATTGCTGCTGCGCCCGGAAGTGATCGTGGAGGACATCAACCGGTTCCTGCGCGGCTGGGCCGCCTATTTCCGGTTCGGTAACTCCTCCCGGCACTTTAACAAGATCAGGAGCTATGCGCGGATGCGAATGGCGCTCGTGCTTCGCAAACGCCATCGCCGTTCGCGAGGGTTCGGCTGGTCGGTTGTGGCCTTCCAGTCCCCGGACCAACTCGGCCTGGTCACGTTGTCGGGAATCGTCGTCGCACCCAGGCCCTTCCGGGACTGGCGGGGGACGCCGAATGCCAGGCGGTGAACGACGTCGGTGAGCCGTGTGCCGGAGAACGGCATGCACGGTTCGACGGGCGGGGACTGGAAACGGAGCAATGAACCTGAACACGGTCACTGGGGTGGCACAACCGACCGGGAAACCGGCGGAACATGAAGGCCCCAGGCCCTACCGCCAGGAGACGCCACCGCGCCAGCCCCCGACCCTACGCGGTGAATTTCGCCAGATTGATCAACTACATGAGAAAAGTGCTTCTGAGCTGGGAGGATGGGGCTTGTCTAAGGTCCTGTCCGCGCCAGATCGAGAAGCACTTTCCACGTGAAGACTATCGCCTCCCACCGCACGATCATCGCCTCCGCCGACGGCACCGGGCTGCTGTCCCACGCAGGCAGCCTGCTGCTGCTCAAGACCCTGCACCTCACCGGCCTGGACCGGGCACTGTCGGCCCATCTGGAACGCTGACGACCAGGACGTGCGGTGCACGACCCTGGCAAGATCGTCGCTGACCTGGCCGTCGCCCTCGCCCTGGGCGGGGACTGCCTGGCCGACATCGCCGTACTGCGTGCCCAGCCTGAGCTGTTCGGCCCCGTCGCATCCGACCCGACCGTCTCCCGCCTGATCAACCGGCTCGCCCACGATGAGGCCAAGGCACTCAAGGCCCTGCGCGCCGCCCGCGCTCTGGCCCGCGAACGTGCCTGGCACCTGGCCGGACCCGCAGCCCCAGGCAGCGACGGCGAGCTGATCCCCATCGACATCGACGCCACCATCGTCATCGCCCACTCCGACAAACAGCACGCGGCACCGACCTGGAAACACACCTTCGGCTTCCACCCGATGACGGTCTTCGCCGACCACGGCGCGGGCGGCTCCGGCGAACCACTGGCCCTCGTGCTGCGGCCGGGAAACGCCGGCTCCAACACCGCGGCCGACCACATCGAGGCCACCCGGCTGGCCCTGGCCCAGCTGCCCCAGCACCGCCGGCGGCAGGTGCTGATCCGCACCGACTCCGGCGGCGGCACCCATGAGTTCCTGTCCTGGCTGACCAAGCCCGGCCGCCGGCTGACGTACTCGATCGGATTCACCCTGACCGAGCAGGTGCAGCAGGCCGTCCTGCGCCTGCCCAAGAGTGCCTGGACACCCGCCTACGACGCCGACCGGCAGATACAGCCCGGCGCCTGGGTCGCCGAGCTGACCGGCCTGCTGGACCTGCCGGGCTGGCCGAAGGGGATGCGGGTCATCGCCCGTAAGGAGCGTCCGCATCCCGGCGCCCAGCTGCGCTTCACCGACGTCGACGGCTGCCGCGTCACCTGCTTCGTCACCAACACCAAACAAGGTCAGCTCGCCGACCTGGAGTTGCGGCACCGCCGCCGGGCCCGGGCCGAAGACCGCATCCGGTGCGCCAAGGACACCGGCCTGGCCAACCTGCCGCTACACCACTTCGCCCGCAACCAGATCTGGTGCGAACTCGTCGCCCTGGCCTGTGAACTCCTGGCCTGGATGCAGATGCTCGCGCTGCCCGGCACCGCCGCCCAAAGTTACGAGCCCAAACGCCTGCGTGTGCGCCTGTTCGCGGTGGCCGGACGGCTGGTGCGCGGCGGACGCCGGCTACGCCTTCGCATCGCGGGGCTCTGGCCCTGGGCCCGCGACATCCTCACCGCACTTGCCCGCCTACAAGCCCTGCCCGCACCGACCTGACCAGCCACAAGCCGCCCCTACGACCAGAAAGGAACACCCGCGGGCCCGTGGAACCCCGCCCACCCGGCGCGACAGCCGGGCCAGCGCGCTGACCACAGCACGCAAATCAACCCTCAGCCGGACCACTCAGCCGACCACACCTTGATCACGAAAGATCGAGGCTAAGTGTTGGCAAGCCTAACGCAGCCACCGTTCAATCACCCCAAGCCTCGTGAGATGCATTCAAAGCAGGACGCGTCTGACGCCCGCGCGATTCCGGCGGGTGATGCGTTGTGGGCTGATCAACAGCTTCGTACCTATCGGGTCGTCCCTACTGGGCTGTCCTCTCGAAGGCTCCTGCGCTCCAAGAGCCGCAGCCGACGGGGCCATCAGGTGTGATCACCCAACGTCTGGAGCCGTCACTTGACAACAGAGAAGAACCAACACCTTAGGGCAGGCAAAGGTCCTGGGGATGTCGACTGGGAACACGTCGCGAAGACGCCGTTGCTCAGATTTCACGCCGCACTCATCCTGGGCATCGTCGACCCGACCCTCATGCCTTCTCCCATGAGCGAGGCGCAAGGAGAGTGGGTGCGGCAAAACGCGTGGACGAAGGCTCTGCGCGCCATCGAGAACGTGTACCCGTATGGGATCCACCGCTGGTGCCGCTGCCAGGCCGGCACGTGCTGGAACTGCCTGTCGAAGCGATGCGCCATCTGCGTCCATCGGCAGCACTCACCCAAGAAGGATGACGCTGCGGGGACGGTCACCGATCGTCGAGGTTTCGTGATCGGCGTCATCGTGCACCTACCGCATCAGAAGCCCTGCACCTGGGTGTGCAAATGCCTCTGCAGGCAGCGAGGCGCGATCCCGTCTGCTCCCCTCCCGGAGGCTGTGAGTCCACCCATCGCATCCATACCGGGTACGGCCCGTCGATCTGCTCGCCCTCGGATCGACCAGATCGACGGTCAGGCCGACCTCTTCAACGGCAGCCTGTGACGGCGCAGGGGCCGCCGACCAGACCCTCCCTGTCGTGCCGCCCAGCCGCCGACGGCACGGTCCACGCTCGGTGTCGCAATTCGGTCCGCTCGGTAGGCATCCGACTATGTCGAGGCATGGCACAAGCAACAATTTACGCGGCGAGCTGCAAAGATCCACCTACGTCGCCTAGGATGCGGGTATGGCTGAGGAGTTCAAAGTCCATGTTCCCGCTGAACTTGGGGCTTGAGCGTGGTCCGGAGCTCAATGGTCGTGGCAACGGGCCTGACCTCTCTGGCTGTCGCCGAGTGTATTTCAGCACCACAGCGGAACTTCCGAATCGCTGGCGGATCGTGTATATCGAAGGCGCAAGTGCGCCTCGAGGAACCGCCCGACCTATTCAGGTTGTGGCGGTAGGCGCCCGGAACGCGATGGCTGTCTATAAATCCGCAGCCATCCGACTTGCGCAGCAGCGGCTCAGCGCGGCAACCTTGAGGTCTAGGAGCGCGTACGAGAGCCCATCGCCAGATGAGGGCCGCGAGAAGGCAAAGCGGGCTCGCCAGGCGCAGGCACCTCATCGGCAGCAACGGCGTCGCTGACTTTCTTGGGCGAGACTTATGCCGCTTACTAGGCGTTAGTCCTTCCAGCGGTGCGGTCGCCGCAAAGCTGCGTTAAGTCATCCCGGCTGGTTTACGCCGATGCTGCTCGGCCCTCATCCTGCTATGGACAGTGACCCCTGAATACGAGCACGTTGTACGGCTCTTTACCGATCAACAGCGGGACACGCTGCATTCTGTATACCAATGCTTCGAAGGCTGTTTGTGGTGCCGAAATTACGACCTGAGTCACGCCCCTTTCCTCTCAAATCAGTGAAAACTTATAACGGCATGAGGATGATGTAATGAAATCTATGCAAGAGCTGCTGGCGGTGGCGAATAGTGTGCGGACGGATATTACGCATGCGGCGACGGGTAATGGCGAGGTCGCAGAACGTCTCGTTGTGGTATCTGACGGCGCAATTGCAGTTCCCTACGCAGACGGAATTCAGACGTATCGTAACGGCGGCGTTATTGCCTTCATCAACGATTCGGGTATTCCTTTCGCTGAGCAGGCAGAACAGTTCGTTGAGCTTGCCTCCAGCATGAATCCGCAGGCCGTTCTCCTCGGTGGATCCGCTCTAACCGGAAATCTCGGTAGCGGACTTCGGCGGGTGCTCGCTGTGCAATTGTTCGCGGCGCGCCCGAGAATCCGGCAAGCATGGTTCGCAGATATTACTGATGCTCGTGGGCTGATTATCTCGGTGAGCCCGTGGCGAGAGGCTAAAGCAGGCCCGCCCATCTGGGCGGAACAAATCTTGTCACGCGCCGATAGGGAATAGATCGTCAGTAAGTGCGATGGTGGTGCGGGCTGATCCGGCTAATCCGGTGTGTGGGTTTAGTCAGCGTTCTGAACCGCGCCGAGCTTTGATGGAGACATCCAAGAAACCCAGACCGGTTTATTCCGCCGTGAACACCGAAGGCTTGAATAGTGCCCAGTGCGGATTCTTGCCGATTTCGCTGGCCATGGGCTGATATATCGCCAAAGCCGTATCGCCCCGGAAATTCTCAGCGGATAACTGACATTCCGCTGGGAGCGGCTAGCATCTCAGTGGATAACGCCGTCGCTGTGCCAGTAGAGGCCGGGGCGAAACTCAGCGGATAACAAGAACGGTGGCGAGCGTGGAGTCCCCTGAGGGCCGGACCGGCCGACCAGAGATCGATCAGTGGCTTGACCACGCCGACGCTCAGCAGCCGGCCCTGGCCGAGCTCGTGACGGTCACCGCACACGAGCCGCTGGCGCCGGGTCCTTTCCGGGCGGAACCCCGCCGCGCCCTGGGGGTTACGTAGGGGCGGGTGAACACCTCGCATGAAATGAGCCCTGCGCCGTAGCCTGAGGATGTCGCGTCATCAGGAAAGGTGCAGGGCTTATGGACCACGGTACCAACGATCCGGCGGGCCTGGTATTGACCATCGGGCAGCGGATTCGATACTGGCGCGAGCGGCGCGGCATGAACAGGGAAACCCTGGCCGGGCTGATCGGCCGGTCTCCGTCATGGTTGAAGCAGGCCGAAAGAGACGAAAGGCCGGCGGACTCCCTGTCGGTGCTGCTCCGTATCGCCGATGTTCTGCAGATCCGGGACCTGTCGGACCTCACCGGCGTCCAGTCGATGCCCGTTCGCATGTTCGCCGGCCCTGGTCACCCAGCGCTCGCCGCCGTCAGAGCGGCGATCAACGCGCCGCCCCTGCTGATGCCACGCGGCAAGGTCCAGCCTCTGACCACCATCCGGGCCCGGCTCGACTCCGCCTGGCGAACCCGGCACACATCGCCCGATCATCGGACCGCGCTCGGCAGGCTGCTGCCGGACTTGCTGCACGACACGCAGTTGGCCGCTCGCATGTATAGCGGCGCCGATCGGCGCCGCGCGAACGCGCTTCTGGCCGAAACGTACGGGTTAACGCAGATGTTCGTCGCTTACCAGCCCGCGCAGGATCTGCTGTGGCGGGTGGCCGAGCGGTCCCTCCTGGCCGCCCAGGAGTCGGAAGACCCGATGGCGCTCGCCACGGCTGTGTGGTTCCTGGCTCAGGCGCACCGCGACACCGGCGACTACGACGCTGCCCGGGAGATCAACGAGCAGGGAATGCTGGCCATCCAGCCTCACCTCGACAACAACCCAGCCGACGACCTGCGAGCCATGTGGGGGTCGCTGGCTTTCGAACTGTCATACACCGCGGCTCGGCTCGGTGACACGGCTGAGGCGTGGCGGCAGTGGAGCGAGGCGCAGCGGATCGCGGAAGGGCTGCCCGCGGACTACTACCAGCCCGTGACCTCGTTCTCCCGGGTGATCATGAAGGCTCACGCGGTGACCGTCGCGGTGGAGCTCCACCAGGGTGGGGAGGCCGCCAGGCAGTCCTCCAGCGCGGAGAGCCTGCCTATCCCGTCGCAACCCCGGCGAGGCCGGCACCTGATCGAAGTCGCCCGCGCCTACCAGCTGCAGCGGGACTTCGACGCAATGCTCGGCGCCCTCCAGCTCGCGCAACAGACCGCCCCGGAGACGATCAAGTACAACGGGTACGCCAAGCGGATGGCGTTCGAGCTGGTGGAGTCTGGCCCGTCCTATCTGCGTGTCCCCGCTCACCATCTCGCTGACAAAATCGGCCTAATGGTGTGACCGAAAGTAAGGGACACATTTGTGTCCCTTACTTCGCTGACAGCGACTTACTGTCGGCCCATGACACCGACCGTGGCCATCAGTCAACTCCGGGCTGCCCTAGCCGTACGTGGTGTCAGCACACGTGATGACGACGTGCGCACCAAACACAGCTGCTACAGCACCCTGAGCCTCGGCAGGCTCAAGGTCACATGCGGGCTCGAATACTTCCGGTGGCACACCGGATCGAGAGAGTGGCGGTGGCATCCCGCCAGCGATCCGGCCGGAGCCGCCGAACGGCTCGTGGCCGCCCTCCTGGCGATGAGCGGCCACGAGTCTCCCTCACCCCGTAGCGGATCAAGCGCCCTCGTCATGTCGCTGAACCTTCCAACGCGAGGCTACCCATGTCACTGAATCCCGGCCCAGCAGCCGGACCTATCGCAGGCCCTGATCCAACACAAAGCCGCGTGTACGGCTACCTGAACGGCGGCCAGGATGCGTTCGCGGCGGATCGAGCCCTGGCCGCCGCACTGCGAAAAATCTTCCCTGGCATTGGCGAGGTCGTCCGGGAGAACCGCGTCTGCGTCAACTGGCGCGTCCCCGGCTATCTGGCCAGGCAGGGCTTCCGCCAGTTCCTCGACCTGGGGTGCGGCATGCCGGTGGAGCCGCTGCTGCACGAGTCCGTCAAAGCCGTCACACCCTGCGCGCGTGTCGTCTACGTGGACCAGGACCCGCACGTCGTGGTCCACGGCCGAGCTCTCTACCGCGGCCACGGCCTGGCCATGGTCGAGGGTGACGCAGCCGATGTTTACGCGCTGCTCGACGATCCGGACGTGCGAGAGATTCTCGACCCGGACCAGCCGGTCGCCGTCGTAGCCGGCGCGCTGATGCACTTCATGGACGACCACGAAGCGCGCGGCATGGTGGACGACCTGGCGGCCAGCATGGCGGCCGGCAGCGTCCTGGTCTTCTCCCACGTCACCGGAGACGACGTGACGGAGGAGGACGCCGCCGCCGCGAGGGACCTGTACGAGGAGCACGTCGGTCTCATCTTCTTGCGCTCCGAGAGCGAGATCTTGGATCTGCTTGGCGAGCGCGCGTTGCTCGCGGGCCTGTGCCGCACCTACGAGCTGCTGCCCGAGCACCCCGACGACGTGGCTTTGGCGAGGCAGACCCCGGCTCCGCACTTCTACGCGGGCATCCTGGAGCTGTCGCCGGACCCGGTGCGGGGCACCACGATCGTGCCGTCGCACGAGGGGACGCCCCGCTGATGAACGTGGGTGTGGGAGCAGGGGGCCGGCGCGGAGATCAGCGTACGCACCGGCCGGCCCACGCCCACCGCGCGAGCGGCGACCTCGAGGAGCGCAGCCTCGGATGTCACCGCGAACGCTCTGCGGTGCGGGCACGGCGCCCCGTCCACGGGACCGTGCCCGCGCCGCCCTACTCCTCACCGCCCGGGAACCGGGCGCTGAGGAGTATCCGATGCTTCCGGCCGTGCGCACGCAGCTCACCCCGCCGACACTGCGTTAGCGCGGCCGGTTGGAAGGGGGGAGGCGGGGGCCTGCGATATGGCCTCCGCTTCTCTCAAAACCTTCAGGACAGTGATGACATCCGAAGCGTCCATCTCTGAGCGTTCCTCTGTGGGAGCGCGCCTCGCCCTGGTGGAGAGCGACTACCCCGGGTGGGAGATCACCTACACCTATGACGGGCCGGAATGGAAGGCGGTCCTGCGCAGGAGGGTCACCGAGCAGATGAGGAACCTCGGCATCGTCGAGGAGATCATCGAGGCGGATCCCATCGATCTCGTTGCCGCTCTCGCGTCCCAGGTGCGGAGACTCGCTCTGGTGCGCACATGACGATTCGGCTGATCACCGTCCTGCGGGCTGGACTCACCCGCCTCCGGAGGAGCACCACGCGCTGGTGGGAATGGTGTCCGCCCGAGATCACCGCGGCGGGCATGGCCGATTTCTGGCTGCCGGCGCAGCCCGCCACCGCTACATCCCCTGACGCACCGATAGAGGAGAGACATGGTCACCCTGTACGGAGGATTCCGCCGCCGGAGGACCCCATGACGCAGACAACGGAGGAGGCGGCTCGCCTGTCCTTGAAGGACCTCCCCGACGACCGCATTTTTGACGCCATCACCCTGCACAGCGGCGGGGGCGAACTGCTGAGAGTCGAGTACATGCCCGTCAGCCTGGACGGCGGCGCGCTGGTCGCGCGTCTGGAGTTCAGCGACGGAAGCCGAGCAGTCCTGAAAGCCGCGAGGAGAGGCGGCCGCGCCGGCGAGCAGATGCAGCGGGAGATATGGGCCCGCACCCACGGCATCAGCGTGCCCGGCCCGCCACTGTTGTGGGCCGGCACCGTCGACCAGTTCCACATGCTGCTCACCCGCTACGTCAACGACTTCTACCGCAACAGCCCGAGCCTGACCTCCGGGTCGCCTGATCTGCCGGCCGTGCTGGATGGGCTGGCCGCTTTCGAAAATCGGCGCACCGCCGACAGCGTGCCCGGCGGCGCGCCCCTGTTCGAGGAGGACCTGGTGCCGGTCGTGCAGGACGCTTACAGCGTCCTCGACACGCTGCCGGACCTCGATCGCGACGTCTGGATGTCGGCGCTGCACCGCGTTGATTTCCACGCGGTCGCCGGCACCACCCTGCTCCACGGGGCTCTGGTGCCGCGGCATCTCCTCGTCGCGCCGGGGAACCCTCTGGTGATCGCCGACTGGGCGGGAGCGGCGTACGGACGCGCGTGGGCAGACCTGGTGCCGTTCGGCGTGCATCTCGTGTGCGCTGGATGGCTGCCGGATGCGGCGGAGGAGCTGCTGCAGCGCACCTTCCCCTGCTGGCGTCAGGCCCCGCATGGAGCGGTCACCGGCCTGATCGCCGCGTGGACGCTGCATCAGGCGCTCCTCGCGTCCCACACACCCCCTACCGCCCTGCAGTCCGCAGGCCTGGCCTGGGTATCGCATCGGCTTCGACCGGTTTAGCTCACTTCCCCAGCTGCGAGCCTCCCCGAACCCCCACCCCTTAGGCCTGCAGCCCCGCCGTCACAGGATGCGAGCCCGTCCTGGGGCGGCGGGACCGTGCACCGGCATCACCTTCGCGTTCTCCTACGCCAAGGCGAATCGATCAATCACCCGCGAAGTCTACGTTGTAAAGGATTGGGCGGCTGAGCCAGTCCCTGGTCTCATGTCGGCCAGCAGCAATGCTGTCCCGGGAGAGGAGGAACGGCATGGGACGGATGATGCGGGCGGCACACGTACTGGGCAGCGGGCCGTCGCTGCCGGAACTGGGGGACGCCTTGTGCCGGCTCGCCGGACGGCAGCCTCCGGGCCCTGGCCCGGGCCGGGAGCTGATGGGTGCGCTGCTGCGGTGCCTGGACACGATCGACGCCGGTGCGCCGTGCACGCCACATGCTCTGGCAGATGCTGCCGACTCTCCGCTGGGCGTCGGCCTGCCCGCCGTCCCCTCGCTGCTCAGTGAGGCCTTGGCGGGGTTCGACGTCGGCTTGTTCCGCCTGTCGCCGGCAGCTCTGACCCAGGCCGCGCGCGAATTGACGGTCCGTCGTCGTGAGATCGACACAGGTATCAGCCGGGCTTTCGCCGCTTCGGATGGGCGAAACGCTGCCGAGTACATCGGCCCGGATGGATGGGAGCCGCGGGATCACGCAGGCGCAGAGCATCGGTTCGCCGAGCGCGTGCATGCTGATCTCGCGGCCGCGCCGCTGTCTGGCCCGCAAGCTTTAGCCGTCCTTCGCTGGGCTGTTCGCGCTCGCGTGGCCGAGCTCGGCGATCTGCTCCTGCGGCTGTCGGGACCGATCGCGCCGCTGGCCTGGTGGTGTCCGCCAGCCCGGTGCCGCAGCGAGGCACCTGCCGGCGTCGATCTCGTCGCGTGGGCGTGGTTTCGGATTCCGCAGGGGGCAGCAGCTTGTACAGGCCCGCTCGCGCTCTGCTGGCCGCCGCGGTCCCTGTCCTGGAGCTGGCCCGCCACTACGACGACGATCGCCTCAACCGCGCCGCGCTGGGCGCAGCGTGGCGACCCGGGTCACCGTCGAACTGCTGGAGGGTGGCCACGGCGAGGACGGGGTACGCCGGCCCGCGCGACGTGCTGGATGTGGAGCTCGCCGGCGCGAGCGTGGTCGTCCAGACCGTGCGGCACGGCAGCCTGCCCACCGACGGCCTCGCCCTGCTCGACTGGGACGCCCTGCTGCGCGCGGCGGCCGCCGCCTACGACCGGGCCACCGCGCATCTGCGCGAGGAACGCGAGCCCGAGGCCACGCTGTGACGGCTCTGCTGGTCCGGCCCGACCCCGCCGCAAGAGCGGCAGAGCCCGGCCGCGGCGGCTGGAGCTACCGTGGGTGCGATGTGGCCAGGCCGGGATGATCGGGACGAGCGCGGCCTATCGGAGTCACGGGTCGAGCGCTTCGGCCTATAGCCCGAACAGCTCCAAGCACTCGCGTACACGGTCGACCGTGATGCCGGGCATCCGATGCTTCGCCCACGCGGCCGCGTCGAGCAGCATGCGGTGCTCGACGACCCTTCTCCCTCCTTCGGCGTAGGCGCGGCGCCCGTTAGTGATGTAGCCGAGCTTGCGCGACACCCGCTCCGAAGCTGTGTTGCCGTCGACGTAGGAGGTGTGCGCCTCCACCGCGCCCAGGTGCGCGAACGCCAGCTCCAGGACGGCGGCGCGCGCTTCGGTCCCGTACCCGTGGCCCTGGCGAGTCCGGGTGATCCACGATCCGGTCTCGACCGTGCGGACGGCCGCGAAGCCGACCGCCCACATGTTCTGCAAGCCGACCGCGACGCTGTCGACGCGGATGGCGAGCTGGAGGTTCCAACTGTCCGGTCGCCAATGAGCCAGGGCCCGCCAGTGCCGCTGCAGCAGGTGCCGCTCCCGCTGCGGTGACGGCTCGTACAGGTAGGCCTGCTGGAACTGAGGCTCCCCGGTGGGTTGAAGGTCGCCGGAGGCCTCAGCCAGGTTGAGCAGGTCCGCCGTGTCGGGGATGGCGAGCTCAAGCCGCGGGGTGGTGATGCGCAGCGCGAGCAGCGGCCACCAGACCGCCAAGCCGTCACTCATCGGCCGGGCTTCCTACGCGGTGCCGTTGGGTTCGTCGCTGCTGTGGCTGATGCTCGCGAGCGTCGGCCGTTCGGTGGTCCCGCTCGTGCAGGGCACGGGCTTCCAGGCCGGGGGTCGCCCGCCGTGGTGAACCCGCGGTCGAGGGCGCGCAGCCGCACGCGGGCGGTCGCGCGCAGGGACTGCGGCGCGATGGTATCGAGCACCTCGTACGCCAGTGCGGCGTCGTCCGCCCGGCGTCGCCGGGCGGACGACGCCGGGCGCCTGCAGGAGTGTATGCCTGAGCGCGCCAACAATCGGGGACGACTCCGGTCACCGTACATGCAGCGAACGCCGCGCCTCATTTATCACGTTATGGGCATCTCCGCCATACACTGCTGATTCGCGCAGCGTTTTCCATGCGCGAAGGTAGGAGGATATGCTTTCGGCGTCATCGATCCACAATTCTGCGTGCCAATTCTCCACGATGACTCGCCGATCATCGTAGATCCAGAAGGCAGTGGCCGGGGGGATCTTCAAGGACGCAGAGAGTGGGATGATGCCCAGCTCCACTGTGCTCAGCCCGATGACCCCGGAAAGACGGTCGAGTTGGGCGGCCAATATTGAGGGAGAGCAGTTCAGGGCGCGAAGCGCGGCCTCCCACATGATGATGTGGAATCGTTTCGTCGAGTCGTACAGCGCTTCTTGCCGTCGCACCCGTGATTGCACGGCTTCTTCAGTATCGCGCGGGGCTTGCTGGAATTCCGCATACCGCGTGAAGATCGACCGGGCGTAGTCTGGCGTTTGAAGAATTCCGACGATCATGGCGCCCTGCCAGACGTGAAAGGTGCGTGTCGCCGCGTACTCCGCATTCAATGCGTCCTGCACGGGCCTGTGTCCTGCGACCAGCTGGCGGCGCCATGATCGAATCTGGGACTCGAAGCCGCGCAGCCTGGCGAGCAGTTCGTCGTAGACTTCGGGCTGACCGGTCCCTTCTGCCCACATCCGCAGATCATCGGGCGTAGGCGTCGTGCGTCCGTTTTCCAGCTTGCTCACTTTCGATTTCTGCCATCCCCACAGGGCGGCGAGCTGTGTGCCGGTGAGCCGACCGTTAGGCGCGGTGAGCCGAAGTTCCCGTAGCCGCATGCCCAGCGCTTCGCGTGCCTGCTGATAGTCCGTGCTCACCGGTACACACCTGTTTCTACTGCTCCTTCGTGGTCAGGGCGACCGCGAACTTCTCGTACGGGATGGCGTGATGCATGGCGGCGTCACGTGCCATGCAGTACCGCACCACCTCGGCCGGCTCGGTGATGAGTTCGACGTTGACCAGGTTGTCCGCCTCATCGAAGTTCAGCCGCGCGACGAGCCGCGAATCGAAGATCCAGAAGTCTTCGGCGGGCAGGTTCAGCTCCTCGGCATCCCTGCGCCAGAGGTTCATGATCGTCTCGCCGACGGCGCTGTTACGCCGTGCGTTGTCGAGCAGATAGAGCTGCCCTATCGTCGGCGGCTGGTCGACGATGCGAACACGCTCGATCCGCTTGCCGAGTGCCGCCTGCGTGCGGCGGTTGGCGCACCACTGTGCATCGACGTCGTCCCAGTCGACGGGTTCGTTGCGGGTGAACTGGGCGTAGGTCGTGGTCAGTTCGTCGGAAGCGTAGCGCCCTCGTGCTTCCAGACGCCATGCGGTGTGGCGGAAGGTGGTGAACAACTTGGCGAAGGCGTCAAGGTCGATGGTTTTTGCCTGGCGGGTCACGTCTTTGGGCCCCCAATCCACGAGTAGGTCGCGGGGCACCACGATCGCTACCTCGCCGTCGCTCAGATGCTGAAGCTGGGCGACGTCCGCGGGGTCGATGAGCTGCGGGCCCTGCACGATGATCTCGCCTGTACCGATGTCTTCATGTACTGCGGGGCAGCCGTCATTTCCGCTGTTCGTGCCGTTGAAGCGCAGGCGTCGCGCCATGAACTGGTCCTTTCGCTGGGGGATGACCTCACCAGCTTCGCCCGAAGCCGGCCCTCCCCGGACGCCGTCCCGTCAACTTTATGGGGAACATCGGGGAACTTCCATAGCTAGATGAGGAACTTCGGGAAACTCCGGTGGCGGCTCCTCGCCTCGCTTCATACGGTTGCCGTCATGGCAACGGCAGATGAGCCGCAGGACGTCGACCCGTATGAGGTGGTGGAACAGGCCAGGGCGGCACTGGATGAGGCGGGGATCGTCTTTCCGTCTCTCGGAGTCGACGGGGGATCTCCCAGCCCCGGGCTCGTGAATTTCGGCCGCGTTCACCCCGACGTGGCCCTGCGGCTTGTGATGGCTCTCCGGCGTGGGAGCGGCCCGGGCACGGTGGGGCGGGGTAACTCTCCTCCGGAGGTGAACAGCGCGCCGGTGCCGCAAGCGGACTCGACGTCGTCCGCGGCCGGTAGCCCAGCCTCCAGGCAGCGTGACGCCTTGGAGAAGTAGATGACGTTCGGTCACGCCACCGCAGCGGCGTGAGCCAGCACATCGAATATCGGAGATCCGACCATGACGACCTACAGGGCCGGCCTCGGTTGCCCCGGCGGTTTCTGGAGTATGCCGGTGGCCGATCACGTGATCGGCGCGCTGAGCGCCTGTGCCGCGGTGCCCGGCTCCTGTTCCGGTGACGGCGGAGCCAGTCTTGGCGGCGAGTTCTGCCGTGCTGATCACGCCAGGAGAGCGGGAACGTTTTGTGCCGCCGTGGTGAACCGGTCGATCGGCCACGAGAGCACCCGGTCGAGCGGCGGCGAGTTGCACCTCCCCGCCGGCAACCAGCCGACGGCCACGCCAGAGACCCTCCGGGCCGTGAAGGCTCCGTCGCGTCAGCCGCCTAACCCGCCACGGCGGGAGAAAAGGCGGCCTTCGCCTGCCACCGCGGTGGTGACCGCCGGCCGCGCCGTCGGCAGGCTTGCGCGGCAGCGGCCTCTTCACCCTGTTAGCCGCCGCCCGCTCAAGCTCGGCTGCGCCTTCACCCCCGGTCCGGAGCAGTGATGAACGCCGACGCACCCACCAGCACGCCCCAGCCGCCGCACGAACTCCTGACCGAGGGCGAGAAGAGACCTTGGGGCATCGATCCCACCGCCCCTGCCGCCGCCCTCGCCCAAGCGGCGAGCCTCTCGCCCGCGCTCGCAATGCCCGGCGAGGCACCGATGGCCGCGCTGATGGACGTGCGTACGGCACTGGCCGAGCGCGGCGTGAGCGCGTCGATCGTCTTCCGCAACGGCTCGCCTCGTCTGCTGATTGCCGGCGCTTCGCCGCTGGCCCGTTGGGAAGAGGGCTCGTTCACCTGGGGTCAGGAGGACGTCTCACCTCCGAGCGGCTCTCCCCGGCCTGATCGTCCGTCGCGGCACATCAACGCCCACGACTGCGCGGCCGCAGTGGTGACCGCGGTGGTGTCCGCGGTCACCACGAGCCCCGCTCGGCTGGCGGACGAACCTGCCCGCCAGCGCGCCCTCGTTGCGTCCGCCGGTGACAACGATCCCGTGGCGGGCGTGTACGAGCCGGCCGGCCCGGCAACCGCATCGACCGCGTTGCCTGCTGCCCGCTGGCATCCAGAGTTGCAGCATGCGTGCGAGGCCCTGGCGAAGGGCGCGCTGATGTTTCATGATCTGTCTGTCGAGCTGGCCAGCCCGGCAGAACGCACCTCGCCCGCACACCGCGCTGGCCAGGCCCTCGCCACGGCGCTCGACGCACACAAGGATGTCGGCTCCGTCGCCATCCCGATCAACCCGTGGGTGAGCGCCGTGTGGGCCTGCCAGGGCCTGATCGTCCTCACCGACGGCGCCTGTTTCGTGTGGCCACAGATGACGGAGCACGGCGGGCAGCTCAGATGGCGTGTCGTCCACGATCTGCAGCGCGCCGTACAGGGCGCGCGGCATGAGCGGGCAAAACGATTCCGCAGGCCGCTCGCCTGAACCACCGCTGCCGGCCTCGAACAGAGCCAGCCGAGCAAAGCTGAGCAGAGCGTCTGGTTGCGCGCCGGCTGTCCAAGGGGAGGGTACGGCCTGCTGATGCCGGCCCTTCCCGACCCTGCCGACAGCCACCCCCTTTGTCCTCTCCCCTCTTTCAGGTGATCATGACTACGAACTCTTCTCCCCCGCCGCCGCCCATCATGGCGGGCCGGCTCGGCCCCATAACGGTGCTCGTCGCCGCGCTCACCCTGGTGTGCACCGTCGGGGCGACGATTGCCGTCATCGGTGTGGAGACCGCCTCGCCGCTGCTGAGGATCGCCTTGCCCTCCGCCGCTGTCGCTGGGGTCATCGTGTTGGCCTTGACCGTGCTGCGAGAGCGTGAACAGCGACGCGTGCTCGCCGACTTCAAACGCCTGCACATCGCGCACCAACAGCTGCGCACGTCCGCTAGCGCGCGTGAAAGCGCCCTTCGTGCGGAGGCCCGCGAGCTCAACCAGCAGTGGCGCGACGCCTGGGACGACAAAACGTCGGCCGTGCAACGCCTGACCACCCATCTGGTGCAGGAGCGAATCGCCGCGGTGGTCAGGGGCGCTCCCATTCCAGACGCGCCGTCCGAGCCCCGGGCTGGGGACGACATCGCCGAGGCGCTCCACGGCGTGGTGCAGGTCGTCAGGGAAGAGATCACGCGACGTGATGCCCAGCACGCCGACCGCCACGAGGCGCTGCGGCAGGTGCTGGTCGCTCTCGCCCGGCGCGTGCAGCCCTCTGCTCATCGCATCCAGGAGTCCGCCACACGCCTGGCCGACGCCCGGATCAGCGACGAACTCGTCCAGGAAACGATGATGCGCATCGACCATGCCGCAGCCCAGCAAGCACGTGCGGCGCAGAGCCTGGCCGTGCTCTGCCGCGAGTGGCCGGGTCAGCAGTGGCCGGACCCGATGGCGTTCGTCGAGGTCGTCCGCGCCGCCTCAGGCCGCATCGTGGACTACCGCCGGGTCAAGGTGATCGGCGACCACACCCTGGCCGCCGCAGCTTCGGTGGTGGAGCAGCTCATCCATCTGGTGGCCGAGCTGCTGGCGAACGCGACCTCGTGTTCCCCGCCCACCACCCTGGTCGAGGTCGAGGTCCGGCAGGTACAGCGCGGCGCTGTGATCACCATCGACGACGGCGGCGTCGGCCTCGATGAGCACCGGCTCGCCACCTACACCGCCATTGCCTCAGGCGAGCGGCTGCCCGAGCTGGAAGACATGGTGGATGCCTTGCAGACGGGGCTGCTCGTGGTGGGCATGCTGGCCCACCGCCACAACTTCCGTGTGAGCCTGAGCCACTCGGCCTTCGGCGGCGTGCGCGCCGTCGTGCTGGTCCCGGAGGAACTCGTTGAGATTCTCGCTCCTCCAACCACGTCCCCCCACGCTTTCGTCTCGCCCGTTCCCACCGAAGCAGCGCCGGCCAGCGCTCGCACCGCAGCCGCGGCAGCGAGTCTCCACACACCGGCCGGGGCCGCGGCCAGCGCGGTTGACGGCCTGCCCCAACGGCGCTCCCCCCGCCGCAGCGCGGCGCGAAGCGACCCGCGTCCGCCTGCCCCACCCGTCCCCGCCGCCGAACAGCGAGCTGACCCTACCGAATTCCTCACCCGCTACCTCGACGGGGGGCGCATCGGCCCAGCAGCCTCCCCACCACCCTCAGCCCACCTGCACCACCCCGCCGCACAGAAAGAAGAACCATCATGATCGACAACAGATGGATGATCGAAGAAGTCGTCGAGACCCCCGGGGTAGCCCACGTCGTGGTCTCCACCGCTGACGGCCTGGCCAAAATCTGGTCCGAGGCAACACCGCGTGACGAGGTGGACCGGCTCGCCGCCGCGTGTTCCGGGCTGATGTCGCTGTGCCTTCAAGTGGGCCGCGCTCACGGCACCGGCTCCTGCGCCGTGCAGGAGGTCATGGCCAAGTACGAGGGCGGCTGGCTGTTCGTCCGCGTCGCCGGCGAGGGCTCAAGGCTCGCCGTCGTGGTGAACTCCAACGTCGACCCCCGGCTGGTGTCGCAGCAGATGCAGACGGTGATCAAGCGCCTGGGCGAGCAGACCTTCAGCACACCAGCGCGCAACCCATCGGCCCCATGAACGAGCCCGCCGTGCCGCCGGAGTACACCGACCAAGCGGTGCGGCCGTATGTGATGACAGCAGGACGCGTCAGCCCTTCACGCAACACCGTCGGCGTGGACACGCTGCTGATGACCGCCTCGGACGGGCCCGCGCTGCCGTTGACGGCCACCCGGGAGCAGCGCGACCTGCTGGCCATGTGCGTCCGCTTGCATCCGCTGGTCGAAGCCGCTGCCCGGCTGCGCTTGCCGGTCAGTGTCGTCACCATCGTGGCATGCGACCTGATCGACTCCGGACGCCTGCGCGCCCGTTCCCCTGTTCCTCAAGCCGGGCGTCCCGACCCGAGACTGCTGCAGGAGTTACTCGATGGCCTCCGGAAACTCTGACCGCTACAGGCATCTGCCCGACAGCGTGCACGAGGTTGCGAAGATCCTTATCGTCGGCGGGTTCGGCGTCGGCAAGACCACACTGATCGGCTCGGTGTCAGAGATCACACCCCTACGCACCGAGGAGGCGATGACGCAGGCCAGCGTCGGCGTAGATGACCTCACCCATCTGCCCGACAAACACGAAACCACCGTCGCGCTCGACTTCGGCCGCATCACCGTCACACCGGCGCTGGCCCTGTATCTGTTCGGCGTACCTGGCCAGCACCGCTTCTGGAACGTCTGGGACGGGCTCGCCTACGGCGCCGTCGGCGTGCTCGCCCTCGTCGACACCCGCCGCCTGGACGACAGTTTCGCCGTGCTGGACCAGCTCGAAGGCTTCAGCGGGCTGCCGTTCGCCGTAGCCGTCAACGTCTTTCCCGACAGCCAGCCCTACCCCCGCGACGCCCTGCACAACGCCCTTGATCTGCCCCCGAGCACACCGCTCATGACATGCGATGCCCGCAGCCGTCAATCGTCCCTGCAGGCGCTGATCACCCTCGTCGAACATGTGACCACCCTCGCCCCCGCTCCCTTCTAGGACCGCGCATGCCATCCGGCGACCCGACCGAACACCCGACCCCTGCCACGACCGAACGCGCCAGCTGCACCACGGGGCTGATGCCGCTCTCGCAGATCACCGCATCCTCCGACCCGGCCGTGCTCTATCAGCGCCTGCGCAACGACTGGGGCCCGGTGGCCCCTGTGGAGCTGGAACCCGGAGTGCGGGGATGGCTCGTCATGGGCTGGGCCGACATCAAAATCATCGCCAGCAACGAGGCGCTGTACTCTCGCGACGCCCGCAACTGGCGCGACCTCAAGAACGGCATCGTCGCCCAGGACAGCGGACTGGGCCCGATGATGTTCTGGCGCGCCAACGTCATCGGCCATGACGGCCGCGAGCATCGGCGCCTGCGCGCCCCGCTCGACGACCTGGTCTCCCACATCGACCCGCGGCGGCTACGCCGATCCGTCGAATCCCTGTGCACGGACCTGGTCAGCGGCTTCGCCGCCCGCGGCAAGGCCGACCTGATCTCCGAATACGCCGCCAGCATCCCCATGCTGGCGGTGGCGGGCTTGTTCGGTATCGAGACCCGCACGGGTTTCCAGTTGCTGGCCGGCCTCATGGCCTTGTTCGGCAGCGGCGACGACTCCCAAGCCGGCAACGCCGACTTCGAAGCCATCCTGGCCAACGTCATGCACGCACGCCGGTCCCGGCCCGCCGACGACCTGACCCACGCGCTGATCACCCACCCGAACCTGCGCAACGACGACGAGATCCTCCAGTCGATGGTCGTCATGATCAGCGCCGGCTACGAGACGACCTTGATCTGGATCGCGCAAACGTTAAGGCTGATGCTGACAGACCCCCGCCTGGCCGGCCGTGTCAACGGAGGCCGCCTGGGCATCGACGAAGCGCTGGACGAGGTGCTGTGGCGCGACCCGCCGATGACACACATGCCGACCCGTTTTGCCCTGCGCGACACCGAACTCGGCGGCCGCAGTATCCGCGCCGGCGATGCCCTCGTCCTGGGCCTGGCAGCGGCCAACAGCGACCCGCAGATCCGCACCAGCGGCGAATCCGCCGTGTCCCTGGGCAACCGCTCCTACCTGGCCTTCAGCATGGGACCCCACCAGTGCCCCTCCCGCGACCCAGCGCGCGTCATCACCCGCGCCGCCGTGGAAACCGCCCTGACCCGGCTACCCGGCATGAAACTGGACATCGACCCAGCACAGATTCCCCTGCGCCCTTCACCATGGACGCGCTGCCCTGCCGTCTTGCCCGTCGTGTTCCCCCCACCGCCCGCCACCGCGTGACCACAAGGCGCTTCGCCTCTCCCTACCTCCGGAGGAGCCCATGCCCGCTCACCACCAGCCCACCCCCAGCGCCCGCCGAGCCGACACCTCTTCGGCCGATCAGATCCCCGTCATTACTCTGGATCCCACCGGCGCCGACCACCACGAGGAAGCGGCTCGCCTGCGTGCCGCCGGCCCGGTCGTCCCTGTCCTGCTGCCCGGCAATGTCCCCGCCTGGACGATCACCCGCCATGACCTCCTGCTCGACGTGCTCAACAGCCCCGACGTCAGCAAGGACTGGCGCACCTGGACGTGCGTGCGCAACGGCGTCATCCCCGACGACTGGTCCCTGACCGGCATGCTCAAGGTCACCAACATGGTCACCGCGGACGGCGCCGCACATCAACGGCTCCGCCGGCCGGTCACCCGCTATCTCACGGCCCGCCGTCTCCAAGAAATGCGCCCCCGCATCACCACCCTCATCGGCGACGTCGTCGACACGTTGTCCACGTACGCAGGCAACGCCGAGATCGTCGATCTGCGCCAGCATTTCGCCTACCCCATCCCGATGCAGGTGATCTGTGAACTCGTCGGCGTTCCCGAAGCCGATCGCCCTGTGCTGCGCCAACTCGTGGAGTCCATCTTCCGCTCCACTACGCCACCCCATGAGGTCATCCAGACACAAGCCGACATCTACCGTGTTCTCGGCCAGATCGTCCAGCTGCGTCAGGAACAGCCCGGACCCGATCTGGCCAGCGACCTGATCGCCATTCAACGCCACGACAACGCCGCGCTCACCGACGACGAGCTGGTCGGCACACTGTGGCTGATGATCGCCGCCGGGCACGAAACCACGGTCAGCCTGCTCCTCAACGCCATCCGCGCCCTGCTCACCCACCCCGGCCAGCTGATCACCGTACAAGAGCGCGCTCACACCGACCCGCACCGCACCTGGACCGCCGTGGTCGAAGAGACCCTGCGCGTCGATGCCCCGATCGGAAACTTCATGGCCCGCTACCCTCGCACCGACATCACCATCGCCGGCGTCACCATCCCAGCGGGTGACGCCATTCTCGCCCCTTACAGCCTCCTCGGCCGCGACCCCGACCACTTCGGTCACGACGCCCACCTCTTCGACATCTCCCGCCCCAACGTCCGGCACTTGGCCTTCGGCGGCGGCCCTCACGCCTGCCCGGGTGCCGGACTGGCGCGGATGGAGGCCGCGCTGGCGCTGTCCGCCCTGTTCACCCGTTTCCCGGCCATGCAGCTCGCCGTGCCCGACAGCACCCTCACGCCCATCGCGTCCCTGTTCTCCAACTCTGTTCAAGCCCTCCCGGTAATCCTCAACCCCGGGACACCCGCCTGACACACCATCGAGGCGACAACCGGCGACCCGGGAGACGACCTCGCCAGCGCCGGAGCCGGCAGGCTATGCACCAGACAGCTTCGGTGGGCAGCCCCCTCAGCTATGGGAGTCTGGGCCGCCTGAATGAATCGCTGATCACGGGCGTGGACGGTCTGCTAGCCGTTCGTTCTGGCGATTGGCAGAGTCGACGCTGCGCGGGCACGCTCTCACCACCGTCGCCCGATCGCGGTGACATCTGGCGTGCCTCTGTTCCGCCCCAGTGAGGGAGGCTCGCGAGTCGTCGTTCCGCCTCGCGTTGACTTACTTTGTAAAGGGGCCCGGGACGGTGCAGAGATCTATCTCTCATCACACAACGGAACGGACTTCGTCCGTATGTCCTCCAACAACCAGGGCTCGCCTTGCCACCCACGGCCCCTTGGCTCCCGGCCAGGGAATGAGGTCCGATCGGCAGCCATCGTAGTCTTCCATGCCGGTGGCGGCGCCGTGGTGCTGAGCGCGGGCGATGTTGGCCAAGGAGCGATGGTTATCTGGGTTCTTGGACTCTTCTCGCATGTCAGAGGGAGATGATCTTTTCAGGCATGTAAGGCATGTTGACTGGCTCTCAGAGCACGGTGCGAATAGCCAGACGCTCCTGTGGGCATTCGGCGATCTCGGCGCCTTGACCCCTTTAGCAGGGATCGACTGAGTCGGGTTGCGGAGGTTCCTCGCCCTCACGGCTGGGCGAGACGTCGAGCGGCGTGGGGGTCTCCTTGCTCGGCCCGGGCGCGTAGCTCCTCCATCCGTCCCTGTTCGACCAGCAGATCCGCCAGCTGTCGCGACGCGTACTCATCGCCGGCGTCCGCGCGGGCGCGTAGGAGGGAGATGGCCTCGTCGGCGCGGCCGTGACGAGCAAGCAGGTCGACCTGCTTCCGCTGGTCACCGCGGCTGCGCAAGATGGCGAGGGCCGCGTCCACGTGACCGTTCTTGCCGAGCACATGAGCCAGTCCGTAGGCCGGATGGTCCTCGGGGCTAGGGGGGATGCTGTTGATGACGGCGACGGCCTCCTCAACCCGCCCTTGCTCGGCGAGCACGCGGGCCAGGCCCTGGGCGGCGAGTTGGTCTCCGTCATCGGCCCGGGAGCGCAGCTCCTCCTCCCGTCCCTGCTCGGCGAGCATTCGAGCAGATGCCAGGATGCATCTCGACTGCCGCCGTCAGCGGCTGCGCGCAACTGGTCGATCCGCCCGTCCTTGGCCAGCAGGTTGGCCAGTTGCCGGGCGAGGTTAGCGTCGCCGGCGTGGGCGGCAAGCAGCGTGATGGCCTCGTCCGTCCTGCCCTGGGCGGCGAGAACACCGGCGAGTCGGGAGACGGCGCCAGGATCTCCATGAGTTATCTTTGGTGACTCTCAGCCGTGCAGCAAGTACTTTAAGTAGTGTTAGCGGCTACTTGGCGCACAGTATCTAGAGGTCCGTACGGCATGTTGAGCAGGTCAGCTGCGCGCAGACAGAAACCGACCCTGACCGGCATCTGACGGCCTGGGAAGCGCTCGAAACCCTGGCCCTCCTGGCCCGAGAGTGAGGGATCTGAGGTTCTCAACACCCGGCTAATGTTGCTCCGCATGGCGCACACCGAGATCGAGATCACCGCGGAGTTGGTACGGCAACTGCTACTCGACCAGCACCCCGACCTGGCCGATTACCCTGTGAGGCTCGGCGCGCGGGGCTGGGCCAACCAGCTCTGGCGGCTCGGCGACGACCTCGCCGTCCGGTTGCCCTGGATGGGGGAGACCGCGGACGAGCTACTGCTCAAGGAGCACGCCTGGCTGCCCGCCCTCGCCCCGCGTCTTCCACTGCCGGTTCCTGTCCCGCAGCGTCTCGGCGAGCCCTCCGCGCGGTTCCCGCGGCCCTGGATCGTCACCACCTGGGTGCCGGGCGAGCCCGCCGACCACGCCCCCGTCACACGCGGCGCGGAGGCGGCCGACGCCCTGGCCGCCTTCCTGACTGCTCTTCACCAACCCGCCCCCGATCAAGTGGACTCCGCCGGCCAGGGCGGCCGCGGAGCGCCGTTGGCCGACTGCCATACGGGGTTCGCCAGACAGCTCGCTGAGGCCACCGAGAGGGGGCTCATCCCCGACCCGGACGCCGTCCGCGCGGTCTGGGAAGACGCCGCCGCCGCGCCCGCCTGGACAGGCCCCGCGCTCTGGCTCCACGGAGACCTGCATCCGGCCAACGTCCTCACCCAGAACGGCACCATCTGCGGCGTGATCGACTTCGGCGACCTCTTCGCCGGCGATCCGGCCTACGACCTTGCCGCCGCCTGGGCCCTGCTGCCAGACGACGCCCTCGACCGCTTCCACGCCGCCTACCGACCGGCTCCGGACGCCGCGACCCTGCGCCGCGCCCGCGGATGGGCAGTACTGCGCGCTTTCCGCGGCATGCTCATCGGCGAAGCCGGCGTTCACGGCCGCCCAGGGGGCAAAACCACCTGGGGTCCACCCGCCCACGCCGCACTACGACGCCTCATCGCAACGGCCCATCGCTGATTGGCAGCCTCTCCACCCTCAAATGTTTCGCACTGAACCCGACCATGCTTGGCATGCTGCGGTCTACTTGCCATACGTGAAAGAAGAGATCATCGTCCTCTGAGCTGCTCAAAGGGTCCAACAACCCTAGATAAGACACGAACCGCGGGCCCGGACCACCCTGACACGTTGATCGCCCGAGCCAACCTCGCCTTCTACACCGGCAAGGTCGGATCCGTCGCCGCCGCCCGAGATGAGCTCGCCAGGGTGCTCCCTGTCATCGAACGTGTCCTGGGCACTGATCACCCGGACACCCTGGCTACCCGGCACGAGCTTGCCCGCTGGACGGGAGAAGCGGGCGAAGCGGCTGCGGCCCGCGACCAATACGCCCAGCTGCTGCCGGTGAGTGAGCGCATCATGGGCGCCGAACACCCTGACACGCTGACCACCCGGCACCGGCTGGGCGACTGGACGGGACAGGCGGGAGACTCCAGCGCCGCCCGAGACCACTACGCTGCCTTGCTTCCGATCCGCGAACGTGTCCTGGGTCCTCATCATCCCGACACGCTCAGTACCCGGCACCAGATAGCCCGCTGGACAGGCGAGGCAGGAGATTTCGCTACCGCCCGCGACCAGTGTGCCGCACTGCTGCCCCTGCGGAAGGCCGTGCTGGGGGAACACCACCCCGACACCCTGGCCACCCGAGCCAGCATCGCCTACTGGACGGGTCGGGCCGGGGACGCGGCCGCTGCCCGCGACCAGTACGCCGCTCTCGTGGCCCTTCGCGAGCGCGTGGTAGGACAGCACCACCCGGACACCCTGACCACCCAAGCCAACCTCGCTCGCTGGACGGGAGAAGCCGGAAACGCGGCCGCTGCCCGCGACCAGTACGCCTCTCTCGTCGTCCTACGCGAGCGCGTGCTGGGCAGGGACCACCCTGACACCCTGACCGCCCAGACCGGCCTGGCTCGCTGGATGGGAAAAGCTGGGGACGCGGCCGCCGCCCGTGACCACTACACCGCTCTCCTGCCGGCTCTGCAACGAGTCCGAGGTCCTGATCACCCGGAAACTCTGGCCGCCCGGGGCAACCTCGCCTACAGCGCGGGAAAAGCCGGGGACGCTGTCACCGCCCGCGACCAGTACGCGGCCCTCCTGCCCGCCATCACACGCATCCAGGGCGCCGATCACCCTGACACGCTGACCATCAGGCACAACCTCGCCCGCTGGACAGGGGAGGCAGGCGATGTTATCTTGGGTGACTCTTGGTAGTGAGGCATGTTCGTCAAGTAACGTTGGCGCGTACTTGCCTCACAGATATCTAGGGGTCTTCAGGCATGTCAGGCATGTCAGGTGCGCTGCCTCGGTATTACCGCCCTGAGCGGGCGGTGACCGCCGATGAGTCGGAGTGGTGGGTGGTGGTCGATGAGGACTTCGGGTTGCATGTCGAGGCGTGCGCGTACCTGGCGGGGCTGCGCGGTGCGGGCCGGGCGTTCAACACCGAGAAGACGTACGCGGGCCGGATCGCCTTGTACTTGTCGTACTGCACGGGGCACGGCGTGGACTGGTCGAGCCCAAGCCTGCCGCAGCTGATGGCGATGATGCGGTGGCTGGTGGACGAGCCGATGCGGCCGCGCTCGCGCCGGCCGGGAGCGACGGCGCGGTATCGCAGCGAGGACACCGCAAACAAGATCATGGGGACGGTCGGGGAGTTCCTGTCGTGGTGCTGCCTGCAGGGATGGGTGCCGCCGACGCTGGTCAACGCCCTGACCCAGCCGAAGTATCTGCGCTATCTGCCCACGGGGTTTGACGCGGGCGAGGACGGCCAGAACCGGACGGTGATGGCCCGCACGATCAAGTTCCGGGTCGCGGTCCCGGGCTATGAGTGGCTCTCGGATGAGGAGATCGCCGTGCTGCTCGGCCTGGCCCGGCACGCCCGCGACGCCTTCCTGATCCAACTCCTGGCAGAAACGGGCATGAGAATCGGTGAAGCGCTGGGCCTGCGCCGCAAGGACATGCACCTGCTGCCGGACTCCCGGGTGCTGGGCTGCCGGCACGAAGGGCCGCACGTCCACGTCCATCGGCGGCTGAACGCCAACGGCGCGTTCGCCAAGGCGCGGCAACCGCGGGCGATCCCGGTGGAGCGCGACACGATCGAGGCGTATTCGCGCTACCAGTACGAGCGGGACGAGGTCGGCGAGGCCACCGGGGCCGACATGGGGTCCGACCTAGTGTTCGTCAACCTGTTCCACCCCCCGCTGGGTGAGCCAATGAAGTACGCCAACGCCTACGAGCTGTTCTGCCGCCTGGCCGCCCGCGCCGGGTTCCGGGCCCGGCCTCACATGTTCCGGCACAGCGCCATCACGAAGATGCGGCGAGCCGGGGTCGACCGTCGGGTGGTCCAGGAGATCGCCGGCCATGTCTCGGCCTCATCGCAGGACGTGTATTCCCACGTCACCGACTCCGACAAGCGCCAGGCCGTGGAGATGGTGGCCGCCGCGAGACGGCAGGCGCGGTCGTGAACGGACCGGACAGCGTGATTGACGGCGCGGTCGGCAGCGTGGCCGGCAATGTGATCGCTCTGCACCGCCCAGCCGACGAGGGCGGGGCGGCCCCGAGGGCACTGACGCCGGCGGAGGCCACGGCCTGGACCGAGTGGCTGACGGTGAACACGCCGTCGCCCTGGCGGCCCGGGGAATGGGACGCGGCGACGCGGCTGTTCACCGGCGACGTCGACAACCGGTCCACGGTGGCCTACCGCTGCACGGTGGCGGCCTGCGACCGGATCTCGCGCACCCAGGTCCTGTGTGATCTGTGTGAGAAGGCGTTCGCCAAGTCGAAGCTGACGGTCGAGGAGTTCCGGGCCTGTTTCGTCCCGGACCGCAACCGGGTGATCGACGGGGTGGCCGTCCCCTGCGTGGTCACGGCCTGTCCTCGGGACGGGGCGTTGTGGGGGTTGTGCGCCGCGCACGCCTCGCTCCGGCACAAGGACATGCTGCGTCGGCGCCCGGGCGCCGATGATCTGGCGGCGTGGGTGGCCGCCGCGACCCCCTACGAGCCGCTCCCGGCCTGTCTGATCGGCGGCTGCCCGCGCGATGGGTGGCCGGGCTCGGGGATCTGCGACCTGCACACCCGGCGGCTGAAGGCCGACAGCCTGGAAGAGGTGGAGGCGGCCTGGCTGGACCGTCAGGCCCCGTTCTTGATCGTCAACCAGTTCTCGTTGGCACCGCTGGAACCCTTGGCGCGCTCCGAGATGCTGTTCGCGCTGGCCACGCGGGACGCCCGGGGGCAGCGCCTGGACCCGACCGCGGTCCGGCAGTCGGTCGCGGTGCTGGCCAGACACCAGGTCGCCTCGATCGCCGGGTTCAGCCTCGGAGCGCTTCCCCAGCGGGCCACGGCCAACGTCGATGCGCTGCTGCGCGAGACCTTCCGGGTGGTGGGGACGGCGTTCGACCGGTTCTGCGGCGTGGACCCGGCGAGCCGGCCGACGCTGGACCTGGCCGATCTCGGCGCCCGGGGCAAGAGCGGCAAGCCCACCGCCAGGCCCGGTGACCTGGTCATCTCGACGATCCGGCAGAGCTGGCTGCGGGAGATCCTGGTGGCCTGGATCGAGGAGAGCAAGCCGAAGACCGGCGAGGTCCGCCGGGCGCACAAGGCGGCCCAGACCGCGGCCCGGGCGCTGGACGCTCGCCCCGGCGGCGGGCTGGACATCACGGCGCTGGGGTTCGCCGACATGAATGCGGTCGTCGCGGGCTTTGAGCACCTGATCAAGGCCGACGGCCACGACATGGGCTTCAAGCACAAGTCCAACCTGCTGTCGATGTGGTTCAAGGTGCTGGACTGGGGGCGGCTCACCGAACGCCTGGACGGCATGCCGGCCTCCTTCGCCCGGCATCCCAGCCACGTCATCAAGCAGCCCGAGCCGAACGAGGACGAGATCGGCAAGGCCATCCCGGAGTCGGTGATCGCCCAGTTGAACGACCACACCGCGCTGCTCGGGCAGGGCATCCGCCACGGACGGCTGACCGCCCGGCAGGTCCACGCGATGGCGGTGGCAATCTATGAGCTGCTGCGCGACACCGGCCGCCGCCCCTATGAGATCGCGCAGCTGGCGGTGGACTGCCTGGAGAAGGACGGGGACGATTGGCAGTTGCGCTGGGACAACGGCAAGGGCCTGCGCAACGGGCGCCGGCTGCCCATCACGTCCGAGACGGTGACCACCGTCCACGCCTGGCTGGCCGTCCGCGCCACGATCGAGTTGCCGAGTGGGTCGGAAGGGTTCCTGTTCCCGCCTGCGGGTGAGTTCGGGCAGGTGCGGCACCTGGAATCGGAGCAGATCTCGCCGATCATCCGGGCCTTCGCCGATGCGGTCCCGCAGTTGCTGGCCGAGGAGTTCGGCCCGGATGGGCGGCGCCTGCCGTTCGACCGCTCGTTGATCTTTCCCTATGCGTTCCGGCATTCCTACTGTCAGCGGCACGCGGATGCGGGGGTGTCGATCGACGTGTTGCGCGAGTTGATGGACCACCGGTCGGCGAACACCACGGCTTCCTACTTCACCGTCTCCCTCAAGCGGAAGCGGGAGGCGATCAAGGTGGTCGGCCGTCACAGCTTTGACCGCACAGGGCAGGCTCGGCCGGCCTGCTCCGGCGTCGCCTATGAGGCGCGGTCGGTGGCGGTGCCGTTCGGCCTTTGCACCGAGCCGAGCAACGTCAGGGCCGGGGGGAAGGCCTGCGTGCTCCGCTTCCAGTGCGCCGCCTGCAAGTTCTTCGCTCCCGACCCCTCGCACCTGCCGGCCATGGAAGAGCAGATCGCGGCGATGCGGGAAGACCGGGAGACGGCGATCGCCTGGGAGGTCGACGAGTTTGTGATCCGCAACTTCGACGACAACATCGAGGCGATGGAGAGGATCGCCGGCATCGCCCGCGACAAGCTGAAGGAGCTGCCCGAAGACGAGCGGGCCGAGCTACTGGAGGCCACCGAGGTGCTGCGCATCGTCCGGGCCAAACAGGCCCGCACCGTCACCGAACTGGGCATGCCTGGCTTTCCGGGGCGACGCGGGCAGGAGAGCGCGTGAGCCGGCCCTCACCCACCTCTGGGCCCTCCTCAGGCCGCACGTCGGGCGAGGTGCTGCGAGCCTCGCGGCACAAGGACAGCCAGGTCAAACGCGGCAAAGTGATGGCCGCGCTGGAGGAGCTGAAGGCCGGTAGGAAGCCGATCACGTTCCGCGGCGTCGCCCGGGCGGCCGGGGTGTCGCCCTGGCTGGTCTATGCGCCGGGCGTCCGCGAGCACGTCGAGGCCGCGATGGCGGGGCAGGCCAAGGCGGCGCGGCGCGCCGCGACCGCCGGGGGCAGCGCCTCAGCGGCGTCGCTGGCCTGCGATCTGGAGCTGGCCCGCGCGCAGCTCAAGGAGCTGCGCGCCGAGCGGGACACGCTCAAGGCCGCCGTCCAGCGGGGGCTCGGGGCGGCGCTGGAGACAGCTGGCACCCGGGAGCTGACGGAGCGGATCAACGAGCTGCTGGCCCACGGCGAACACCTGGCCGCCGAGCGGGACGCCGCGGTGGCGGAGAACGCGGAGCTGAAGGCCAAGCTGACCGAATCGGAGGACAACCTGACCGCCGCCCGCAGGGCCCTGAAGAAGATGATCAAGGAGGCCAGTCGCGGCCGAGGAGGTGGCGGAGAGCCGGACGCTGACAGGGCAGGCAAAGATTCTGCAAACAGAATCGTACGCAACTGATTACACTGCGTGCTCATCTGTTGGTCCGGTCCGGTGAGGGGTGCGCATGAGTTTCACAGAGGACGACGTGGACGCAGGCCGCAGCCTGATGAGCGCCTGCCGCGGCAACCAGCTCGCGATCGGCGACCTCCTGGCGTCCGAGTGGGCCGGCAACGCCGCGGCTCTCGGGGAGTTCTGCGAGCGGATCGGGCTGTCGGTGAGCACCGCCAAGGAGTGGCGGACCACGGCGGCGGCGGTCACTCCGGAGTTGCGCGAGCGGCTGAACAGCTGCGGCGTGTTCGTCTCCTACACCGTCTTGCGGGAGGGAGCGCGCCTGCGGGGCGGCCAGGTCCTCGACCCCGGCTACAGCAAGCTGCTGCGCCTGATCAAGGATGCGAAGGCGGCGGGCATCGACCGGGTCGGTTACGCCACCTACCAGACCGTCCTGGGCACGGCGCCCCCGCTGGCCGCGGCCAAGGACCCGGTGGCACGCCAGAGTGACGAGGTCATCGACTACCTCACCGAGGTGGACAACAGCCCCAACCGCGACCAGCTCGTCGAGATCCTGCTCAAAGACGAGCAGGTCACCCGCAAGGAGCTGGCCGCCGCGTTCGAGGCGCAGCGAGCCAGGCAGGCCCAGCAGGCCGAGCAGCGAGCCGCAGGCGGCACCCAGACGCCCCCGGAACGGCCGGCGGCAGGCACCGGCGGCGCATTGGTCGCCGGACTCCTCGCCCTGGCCGAGCAGACCACACGCCTCGTCAAGCGCTTCCCGGGCCAGGTGCGGCTGGATGTCGCCCAGCAGGCAGACGCCGCCGTCGCGCTGGACGACCTTGATGTCTTCATGACCTGGGCACGCCAGGCCACCTCGATCCGCCCGGTCGCCGTCCCGGCGCAGCGCCGCGCCCCGCGCAAGACCGTGACCGCGTGACGGGCGATGAGGCGCTCGAGCAGGCCGTCGGCGATGACGGGGGCGATGTCCGCGACGACGGCGAGGATGCCCTGCGCGCGGACATCGCTCAGTTCGTCACGCTGGAGCTCGAAGGCCCTTGGCATATGGCCTACCTGGTCGCCCGGCGGGTCGAACCTGACGCCGGCCACGGCGTCGGATCCGAACAAGAGTCCACGAAACGTTTCGGGCCGAAACGTTTCCGGCGCGTCAGCGCCCGGGAGTTCGCCTCCGAGGCCAGGACCAGCGCCAAGCGAGTCTTGGCCTTCTGGCGAGCCTGGAACCGCCTGGCTGACACAGGCGTCGTTCCCCACGCGATGGCCCTGGAGCCGGACCGGGACGTCGAACTGCCCGACGTCAAGAAGTATCCGTTCTATGGCGAGAAGGGCTACTACCGCAGTTTCGACGCCCGGGCCATCTCGGACGAGCGGCGCAAGGGGATCGAGCGGGAGGCGGCCAGCTCTGGAACTCGCCCCGCGGCCATCACCTACGTGATCGAACATCCGAAGGCGGTCAAGACCGCGCTGCTGGCTGACGAGGCGACCCGGATGGCGGTGCGGGAGGCCCTGGCGGAGTTCGATGCCCGCCAGGCCGCCGCCGACGCGGCCGACCGCGCGGCCGCCGCTGACGTCACCGCCCAGCGGCAGAGCGAATACGACAACGAGGACGCCGGGGACCTGCACCGGGAGCGGGAGTCGCTGGCCGCCGAAGCCCGCGCGGCCCGCGACGGGTCCGAGGCCGAGGCGTCCATGGACGTTTTCAACGCCATGGCCGAGATCCGCATGGCCGCCTCGCGGGCGCTGGCGCTGCTGCACAAGCAGCAGATCCGCTTCACCGCCGATCGCGCCGAAGCCATCGCCGAGCTCTGCGACGGCGCCGAAGCGACCATCGCCGCCGTCCGGGACCTGGCCACCGGCTCCGCTCTGGACGACGCGGCACTGGCGGCGTTCCTGGACGAGAACGGCGGGCTGCTATGAGCAGCCGGCAGACATCCCGGCGGACTCCACAGCGCGACACGATGGGCTTCACACAGGCCGAGAAGGACGTCGCGGACGTGATGATCTGGCTGCGCTGCAACCACGGGCGCGAGGTCAGCTACGCCGACATCGCGGCCGGGGTCAAGTTCCCGAACGGTCACCGGCTGCGGCGGGCCGTCCGAGTCGTCCGCGTGATCGCGGCGAACCGGGGCGACCGCCTAGAACGGTTCCAGCCCTCAGCCGACCCCGCCCGACGCGACTCTGATCGGCGCCGGGTCTGGACCACCCGCTACATGCGCTCCGGGCACGGCGACGAGTTCAGCGCCCGCGACGCCATGTCCGCCGCACGAGCGGCGATGACCGCGACGAAGGACATGCACCGCGCCACCACCTTCGAGGCCGCCAACCCCCACTCCATCGCGCGCAAGGAGTTCGCCACCATGGCCCAAGCCGCCGAGGAGTGCATCACCAAGGTCGCCGGCCTCGACACGGTCGGCCCGCAGGCGGTCCGGCCAGAGAACACCAGCCTGCTCACCCAGATGATCGCCGACCTGGAAGCCCGACTCACCGAACCGGCTGCGAGCTGACCAGGGCCGCCTTCACGCCATGGCAGCGGTCCCGGACACGCCGCACGCCGAACGACCGGCTAGAAGCCCCGTGCTCATGGAGCGCGAGCTATCAGGACTTGGAGCGTCACCGGTTCGACAAAACGCCCGCCCGGTTCGGCTGCCAGCAGCTCGTGGGTGACCTCTCGCTCGAAGTCAGGCTGTCGATCGCCGAGCAGCTGCTGCAGCGGCAACGACGTCGAATACAGGTAGCCAATGATTCGGTCCACCGTCCATGATCGGTTGAATTTGTGAACCACTTGGGTGATGTCTCGAAAGGGTGAGCGGGCCAGGACCACTTCGTGCGGTTCGGCTGCTGTCCCGGCACTGGCTTGAGGGATCGGGCCCAGGAACCGGTGCTGCACTTCCTCGATGATGTGCTGCCAGGGCGTGATGGGTCGCGCCAGGCACCCGTCGTTGGCGATCACCAGGCCGCCTTGGTCTTCCACCATGGTGGCCAGCGCTTTTAACACCTGCTCGCGATTCATCCAGTGGAACGAGCGGCCCATGGTTACCAGTCGGAATCGTCCCAACTGGCCTGGAAGATCTGCTGAGCCGCCGCGCACCCAGGTCACGTTGCCGACTCTGGCGGCGAGGGCATGCTGGGCGGCCTCGGTGAGCATGTCGGGCTCGGGATCCATGCCGGTTGCTTCGGCGACATGGTCAGCCAGCGGGATGGTGAGCTGGCCGGTGCCGCAGCCCAGGTCCAGGAAACGTCCAGAACCGTCGAGGCCGAAGCGCTGGATCACATCGTCGAAGAACACCCTCGGATAGCCGGGACGGAACCGCGCATAAAACGCACTCGTCCCTGCGAACAGTCCACCACTCGTCACGCCATCACCCCAAAGACATGCTTGATCATCGACGGCGCGATTTACCGCCGGTGATCCAGGCTGGGCCACGACGTGCCGATGATCAAGCCTTCGAGATCTGGACGCCTTGCTCCTTCACCGGCACGACGAACGCGAGCAGCCTACTTGCCTGACGTGCCTTACAGACCTTCGAGCGGCTGACCTGCTACTTCGCTCAAGAACACTAGATAACCCCTGCAGCCACCGCCCGGGACCAGCTCGCCGAGCTGATGCCCATCCGCGAACGCCTCCTCGGCACCCGCCATCCTGACACGCAGAGCACTCAAGCCAGCCTGCTCCATTGGACCGCCCGCGCAGGCTGACAGCTGCATCAGTATCCAGGAGCAGATCCCGCCCGATTTGCCGGTAGCGGGCCCAGCACCTGATCGCCGAGCATGTCCCGTACCTGCACCCTGCCGTCACGCGGGCGGGGGTGTCTTGTTGCCCACCGTGATGAGCAGCAGGAACGTCCTGAAGAACGTGGCGGGTGGGTCCGCACAAGCTGACTCACTCTCTTGTTATGCAGTGATCGAGACGAGAGTCCAGATGCCGCTAGTCTGGTGAGCTCGAGGTCGACCAGGCCGCAGAGGTTGAGGGCGGCGGAGCGGTGGTGCGGCCAGCGGTCGTTGACGGCGGTCGACGGTTGCCGCGGGCGACCACTCAGGCCATGGCGCGCTCCACCACGGGCCGCCAGCACCGGTAGTCATCCTGCCAGCCGGGGTCGGTGACGGCTCGGTGCAGGCGGCGGCCCGCAGGTCGCGGTGCGGACGGACGGTCACCACGCGGCCGGTCTTGGCGATGGTGCACCGATCGTGCAGCGGGCAGGCAGCGCGCCGCCCGGTGAGGATCACGCGGCGCTGCTGGTAGCGGCCACCGGGTGCGACCAAGGCGGTGTGCCCGGCCAGGCAGGTGACGTTTCTGGCGCTGGTCTGGACGACGAAGTCATCCAGAGCGAACCCGCCGACCCCGGTCGGCTTGAGCGCGGTGTTGAGCGGAACAGATCCCATGCTTGCCCCGCCGCTCAAAGCCACGCTGCGCGTCACCACCCTCACCAGCTGCGGCTCGTAGGCCAGCTGCGGCGCTGGCGTCGGAAGAGGGGCGATCAGGCGCTGCGTCGTGCCGGGAGCGCGGGGTATTGCTGTTCCCACCTGGCGATCAGCTCTTCATCGCCGGCGCGATCTGCGGCGAGGTCGCGCGTGTCGAGAGTGCTGCCCAGGTGCTGGCCGTGTTCCGGGTCGCCGCTCTGCAGGCGCACAGCGCCGTCAGCGTGCCAGCCCTCACGATCGACATGGAACGGCACCAGAACAGATCCGTCCTCTTCGCGGATCGCTGTCCAGGTCATGACCCCACCCCATAGTTCCGCCGAAAGTATGTCCAGACTAGCGCGGCGAGATTGTCCTGACCATCCAGCATGCGCAATAGGCGGCTCGCCTGCCGCGTGGCCACGAGCGCGAACGCTTCTGCGAACCACTCAGCGCCGTGGCGATAGCGCGGATGGGTCAGATGCTTCCACACCATGCCCATGATCGTCTGCCAATCCGCGCTGCCGCTCAACCCATCGAGCAGGTCCAGAGCGTGCCCGATCTCGTGGTGCACCAGGCTCGCGGAGACATGGTCGCGGGTACCGAGAGCGATGAGTTTCGGTGTGCAGAGCCCGGGGACCACGTCCCAGGAAGGAGACGCCGGATCACCCGGGCGGACGGGCTGGCCACGCAGGTGGCCGAGGTGGTCAAGGTCGCACACCGAGCCCTCACCGACCCAGATCGCGTCGTAATTCTCGGCCAGCCGGGTGGCGATGTGGGCAGGCAGTTCGGCCAGGTCGTCGATCACGTGAACGAGCTCAGAGGCAGGCGGACCCAGGTGGGGGTCCCACTGCCGGCGGAGAATCCGCTCCAGATTCCCGCAATGGCGGCGGCCATCACGAGGAATCGGGTGCGTGTCGGGTGGAGCGGGCTGGCACCACAGCGGCTCGGGAGTAGGCATCGTGCTGCCTTATTCTGCCCTGGTCGCGGGCATCGCGTGACCACATGTTGACCGCTACGGCGGTCGGGGCGTCGAAGGTGCTACCCCGGCTCTGTGGAAAAGAAGTCGAGGGGATGGGTAGTACAGAGTCGCAGAGGTGGGTGTCGGCGCTAGGGAGCGGCTGGGACGCCTTCGGCAGAGGTGCCTACGAGGAGAGCCTTTACTTCACCGACCTCAGAGCGTGGCTCCGGTCTCCGGAGCCGCGCTCCACGACGGTCAGACGCCGGGCTTGAGCCGCCAGATCCGGATGATTCCATCGTCGCTCTTGGCAGCGAGGACAGATCCGTCAGGGCTGAAGCGGTAGTTGATGATCTGTCCGGTATGGCCGGTCAGCACGGTCAGTCGTCTTCCCGTGGCGACCTCCCACAACTCCAGCGAGCGCTTGTCGGGCGTCAGGACAGCGAGCCGGTCCAGCGCGGGGCTCAGGCTGTCGGCGGAGGGGTAGCCCGGCAACGGCGCGGAGGCTCGCGCTCTGGTCCTGAGGTCGAAGACCTCCAAGGTCCGCAGGTCGGCCGGGGCGCCCGGCTGTCTCAAGAAACGCTCCACGAGGACCGTGTGCCGGCCGAAGTAGGTGTATGCGTCACCCGTCTCGAGGTCGGCGATCCGGCTGCCGCTGGGCAGGTCCCACAACGACGTGGTACCGCTCTCGGCGCTCAACGCCAGGGTGCGGCCGTCAGGATGGAGGAAGGGCTTCAGGCCGGCGCCGAGCCCGGTGTCGATACGGGCGGTCTCCTGGCCGGTGGGGAGGTGGTAGGCGCGCACCTCGCCCCGGCTCGTCACCCCCACCAGCGTGGTGCCGCTGACGACGTGGTCCCGCAGCGCGGGAAAGTGCTGGAGAGTCGGCTCGCCTCGTAGCCGGCGCGTGTGCACGCCGTCCGCCGCCTGCCGGACCAGGTGGTCGCCCCGCACCCGGTATGTGCCGGAAAGTGGCGCGCCCAGAGGCCGGGGGGTGCGGGGATCCCAGAGCTGGGTGTCGCCCGATGGCAGGACGACCACCAGCAGGTCACCCTTCGGGTCGAGGTACGGGGCCTCCCCTCGGCGATATCCGATCCGCTCACGATCGATGCGCTCACCGGTGCGGGCATTCCAGACGCGCAGCACGTTGACTTCGTTCTCGTCCGTGCGCGCCCCCGCGGTGAGCAGGGTGCCGTCGGCGGTGAAGTTCTTGCTCTGCGCGTTGTCCACCAGCCTGCCGCCCAGTTGCCTGCCGGTCCGCAGGTCCAGCAGGTAGAGAGTGAAGGCCGGATTCAATTCGATGACGGCGCGCGTGCCGTCAGGGCTGAAGGTCACGTGATAGGAGTCGCTGCTGCTTTCCCGGGCAGGCAACGGCCAGGTGTTGAGCACGCGGCCTGTCACGGCGTCCAGCAGGGTCAACTTTTGTCGGGCGGCCGAGGTCAGCGCGATGAGGCGGCGGTCGGGGCTCAGGACGGGGTTGCGGTCGTGAGGGTGCCCGCTCGGTAACGCCGGGTCGAATGACCGGCCGGTGCCGACGTCCCAGAAGCGCAGATGCGGTTCGTCCGCCGTCTGCGCGACCAGCGTCCGCCCATCGTCGGTGAAGTACCAGGAACCTTCCGTGCCGACGTACAGCGTCGCGCCGGAGGTGTCAGCGGGAAGCGAGGCGAGGAGCGGGGCGGTGGCCAGCAACGACACCGCGAGCAGGGTGAGGGAGAGGAAGCGGGTGAGAGGCCTTCCGGAGGTGGGCTCGGGCTCGGGTCTGGTGGCCAGCCACTCCTGCAGGCGCAGGTGCCGGAACTGGTACGTCCCGCCCGAGACGCGCAGCAGGCCCGCCCGGTGCGCGCCCTCCAGCGACCGCATGAGTCTCCACGGCAGACGCCGGCGGAGCGCGAGCACGAAGCGCGCTCACACGAAGCGCGGCCAGGCCCGGATGAGCAGGGTGAGCACGGCGAGCAGCGCGCCAGGCAGCAGGAGCACCTCGAAGCTCCAGCTGTCGGCGAGTTCGACCGCCGCGATATCGGCGAGGGCGGGCTCCCCGGCCCAGCCGGCCACCGCCGACTGCAGCAGCCGGACCGCCACCCGGCTCACCAGCAGGGCAGGACCGAGCCCGAGGCCCACGACGACACCCACCACCAGCGCACCGGTCAGCGCCGAGCGGCGGTCCTCGGCCAGCAACGTGGCCGGGCCCGTGGCCGCCGAGCTGTCACGCGGGGCGTCCAGCCAGCGGTAGACGGCCAGCGCGGCGGCGAGCACGGCCGTCAGGGCCAGGCTCATCGCCAGCCAGGTCAGGTAGAGGCTGACGTTGCCGGGCGTCCAGCCGTGGGCGAAGGTGATCACGCCGGCCATGGTCAGCAGGACCGGCACGGTCACGATCGCCGCCAGGCACAGGCCGATGGCCGCCCCCCGCCGCAGGCGCGTGGCCGAGCCCGCCACCTGGAAGGCGAGCCTGCCGGGGACGCTGACGCCGCCGACGTACCAGGCGACCACGACCAGGACGGCGAAGCCGGCGCCGATGGCGCCGCCGAGCAACAGGGCGTCGTTGAGGGCCGCCGCGCCGCTGCCGGAGATCAGCATCCAGGCTGAGGCGAGCGCGGCCAGCAGCATGCCCGCGCACAGGCCGAGGGCGGTGACCCCCCACGACGACACCAGCCGGGGCGCGAGCAGCCACCACGCGAGCTCACGTTCACGGTGGCCGTACAGGTAGTGGGCCAGGAAGGTCAGCCAGCGCTCCTTGCCCGCGGTGGCCGCTCCCGTGGTGGCGTCGACCAGCAGGTCCTCCACGGCGGTCCGCGAATCGCCGTTGGCCAGGTCGACCGTCCGCCGTTCGCCGGCCTGTCGTGCCAGGCTCACCATCAACAGCGTGGACAGCGCCTGGGCCGCCGGGCCTTCCGGATCCCTGGTCAGCTCGCCCAGCACGGGAGCGAGGTTGACGGCGTCGACCTCGCGCAGATAGGCGAGCACGTCCTCACGCGGCAGCGGCTGGATACGCGCCACCGGAGCCCGGCGCAGCACCGCGGAGTCCGGCGTGATCAGCTCGTCGTACTCGGCTGCCCGGCAGGTGATCACGATCGGCCGTTCGTAGCCGATCTCCCTTCTCAGGGCACGCAGGGCGACGCGGCGGCCGGCCTCGGGTATCTCGTCGAAGCCGTCGATGATCGGCAGCAGGTGCCGTTCCCGCAGCAGCGTCTGCGGCGTCTCGCGGTTGCCGCCGTAGTGGGTGATAGCCAGCGGGCCGACGATCCAGTCGTCCAGGCCCTGCGCGACCGGGTTCCAGGACGCGGCCGTGAGCAGGACGGGAACGGGAGCATCGCGGCGATCGTGCAGCAGCCCCAAGGCGAGGATGAGAGCCAGGATGCTCTTGCCGGCACCGGGTTCGCCCAGAATGACCAGCCGGGCGCTGGAGATCCGCCGGTATTCGGCGGCCAGGACCTCACCGCTCTCCAGGACGCCGCGCCTGAGCCTGCCCACGTGCTCATCCCCGGCCTCCCCGCCCCTGGTCGTCCAGGACAGAGGCAGCAGGTACGGGTCGTTCAACGCCTGCACGTCCGGCTGCCGGATCATCGCCTGGCGGAGATCCTCGGCCAGGTTGTCGGCCAGCTCGTGGAGCGCGGGGGGCGCGGCCGGTTCCTGCGGAGCTTGGCCACCGTCAGGGACAGCGTGATGCTGGTGACGAAGAAGCTCAGCACGCTGGCCAGCATGTCGCCGGTGGGAAGGTCGACGAGCAGGAACACGACAGTGAGGGCGGCCATGGCCACCGTGCCGACGGACAGGAGCACGCCACGGGCACGCCTGCGCTCTCGTGCGGGCGCCGACGGACTGCCCATCACTGTTCCCCCTCAGCATCGGACGAAGGTCACGTGGCAACGTTGGCCGGCACAGGGCGTTACCCTCAGATCATCGCACCGTGACGGGCCCGGCGAGGCGGAAATGTCGTGGCAATCAAGGACCTGTGCCCGTGGCCACGGGGTGGCCGTGCGGCGCTGGCCACCAAGGCCCGCGCATCCGATGATCACTGCAGGTCAGAGCGCGACGATCTTGTATGCACATAAGGCACGTGGACCGGCCTTGACGGCATGTTGCATCGAAGGCGTGCCCAGGTGTTCGGCCGACCTCGCGATGCCGGTTGGGCCGCTATCAGGGGCTGGGATTGGTCTGGTCAGCCGCTACGATCGCGGCCACCACGAAAACCTGGACTTTCCCAGGTCTGTATGCGGCCGGGGGAAACTGCCCCAGCTGCCCGCTCGGGCTTCCCTGGTATTGCCTCAGCGCGTGGGCCGGGAGGCGAGGTAGCGGGGGAGGTGATCGTCACAGCAGGCCCAGCGGGTGCCGGACTTGTCGGTAACGGTGTATTTGGGGTGGGTGGGGCAGCGGTTGTTGCGGTCGCCGCCGCCCCAGGTGCAGCGGGTGCGGCTGGCCTGGCCGAGTCGGGGATCCTGGGGGTCGTAGTCCTCGATCTTGGCGGCGGGTGGGCGCAGGCCGGTGCGGTCGCCAACCTCGACGACCTCGTCGGCCCCGAAGGCGCGGCTGGCACCGGAGGGGCTGAGGTCGGCGGCCTGCCCCAGGGTTTCCAGGGTGTAGGGGCGCGGGGCGACGTAGGCGCGGCCGTAGGCGAGGAGGAGCCGGATCTGAGTGTCGGCATCCTTCTTGACCGCGACCAGATCCTCGATGGTGGCCAGCAGGGGATCGAAACCGGGGCCGCTGGCCTCCCATGCCGCGTCCAAGCTCTCCACGAACGCGGCGCGGGCTTCCTCGACACCGGCGACCGCAATGTCGAACGACTCCGATGTGGTCTCGTCGTGCTCGGTGGCGACCGGCATCGGATGCCGGATCGCCGCGAGATCAGTCAGCATCTCACGTGAAGTCATACGAGAAGCATGCAATGTATTTTGCGGGAATACAAGAACATTGTATGAGTTCACAAGGTTTGAAGGAGTATAAGACGTCACAGCGGCGGGATGATCTTCGTGCCTGCGCCGACACCGGCACGTCGTACGCCGCCGGGCGGCTGGTCGGCCTGGCCGCCCGCGACCGCCAGGACGCCCACAGCGTCTCCGGGACGTCCGGAGCGTCCCGCAAGAAGCCGCCCTGCTTGCGGGGTTGTTTCATGGGCGACCCGAGCCAACACCGCCCGAGGCCGGACGCGTCCCGCGGATTGTCTGTTTCCAAGGTCGGTGCAGACGGCTGGACGGGTTAAAGCACTTCTATGAAGTTCCAGCCCCGGCTGACGCTGGGAGGGCCGATGCGGCACGGGCTTCGCCCGTACGTCTTCCAAGAACGCGCCGCCTTCCTGGCTCCACTTCCACAGGCCTCGCCGCTTCTGGGCATAACCGACACCGGTGGTGGGCCATTCCCATGGCAGCCCTGCCTTCGAGCCTGCTCGCGTCGCCGAGGTCGCGTCCGAAGCCGGCGACCCGAGCCGCCGGTGACCAGGATGGCCAGCCATACGAGCGGCGACCGCGCGCCGTCCACCCAGTTGCCCGGGGGAGAATCTCGGGGTCGGTCACTAATCGCTTCGGCCTGTTCGTGGCCATTCACCAGCGTCGGCAGCGGCCATCTCGCTACGCTCGCCTTCTTCGGTCAGGCGGCGTAGGAGGACAGGCGTGAACTGGGAGCCTGTTCTGGTGCCGGCGGCGGTCTCGCTGTGCGTCGCCCTGGGCATCGAGTATGTGGCCAAGCCCCGGCTGGAGGCGCGGAAGGAACGAATCCTGGAGGCAGTGCGAGCCCGGCGAGACCTGCTCGCCCGGGTGGCCGTCGTTGGGCTGACGGCCACGGCAGCGGGAGCCGAGCTGCCGGCCGTGGCGAGTAGGGAGGTACGGGAGAAGCTCCGGGCCGAACAGGCGCGGCAGTTCGGACGGCTTGAGGACGAGGTGCGGGGGTTGGCAGATGACGCCGGAAAGTACCTGGCCACGTTCGCTGGGCCAGCGCGGACGTTCATCGGCGACTACCTGTTCGTTCAGCTCGGGGTGATCCTGTCGGAGCGCCCGCGGTCAGAGCAGTGCGCGCAGGTGCTGGAGCTGGCCGGGCAGATGGCCACGGTGCTGGGCGGGCCACGCTGGCGATTCTGGATTCGCTTGAAGGCGTGGCTGACATTGACCCAGACTCTGGCCCAGTTGAAGGCCCCCGAGGAGTCTGTGGCGATGCTCCCATCAGGTGACTGAGGGTTGATCATGGGAAGAATGCCCGGGTTGTGGCCGTGTTGGCGGCCCACCGGCGTAAGCAGACATCTCGAACGTCAACTGGGGTGTACGTGCTGGCCTGGCCCAATCATTGAAGCGGAGCGCTGCCGGTAGGTGTCACCCGCCGTCGGTGGTGCGCCTGGCCATCATGATGCGTGCCTGTTCCGGCGTGACGCGCCGCTGGGCGCCTTGCCCCTTCTCCAGCTCGAGGACATGCGCGGGACCTGCCGCTCCCCCTGACATGGCCATTCATGACCGTGTCCGGCGGGCCGCCCGATTGGCTCCGGATTCTCTTGCGGTGACCGGATAGCTCTGATGCGATGAGCCCGCAACCATGAGTGGCAGGAGGCTCGCGTGGGGTCAGGGGCGAAGATGTGGAAACTGATCGCGGCGAGTTTCGTCGGCGTGGCGGTGGGCGTCCCCTTGGGCCTCCTGCTCAGCAGCTTCCTGGCGTGGTGGTACCTTCTGGCCAGCCTCATCGTTGGATTCTTCGGCCTGTTGGTGGTGCTCACGCTGCTGCCCACGCCGGAGAAGCGGGCCGCGTCGGCGGCTGTGAAGGAAACGTGGAGGTTCCCTGACGACACCGAGTTAGTGGTCGAGGGCAGCGACACGGTTCTGGTCATCGACCATGTCAATCACTGGTCGACACTTGCGGGACCCCACACCGTTGTCACGAAGTACTCAAACAAGGACTGGGACGAAGCGTTCGACGAGATCGCAGAGGAACCCGGAATCTCAACGGTGTCCATCACCCGCTACGTGCTGTATCGATGGTGGGGGCCAATGCAGCTCACCGAGACCATTACCGTGATGGCTTCTCGCGCGCGCCTCCCCCGGACTTCTCGGATCGGGCGGAAGCCGACGAGCAGGTGGGGCAGGTATAGCCGACAGGTACGCGAGCAGTGGTTCCAGGCACGAACAGGGCAGTTGAGGGTGACCGAGGCGGAGCTGCGCTTTCTCACCGAGGAGCTCCGCAAGGGGAAGATCTCTCCGGGCTAGTGAACCATGTGGAGACAGGCCTTACCAGATCGGAATCGTCTGTTTCCAGGCGCGGAGGGGGCGCTGTGGCTGAACAGCGGACAGAAGACGTGGGAGAGGCCGCGCACACCTCCGGACGTGGCGGGAGATGCGCGCGTGCGGTGACCGAGGTGTTCGCTCCGCAGTATGTGGGGATCGCCATGCCTGCGGGGGTCGGGCTGTTCGCCGAGGGCTGGGCGGGCCTGGCGTGGGGGGTGCTCGCCGCGGCGGTGTGCGCGGGCGTGCCTGCGGCTGTGATCGCGGTGGGCGTGCGGCGAGGCCGGCTTGACTCGATTCACCTGGTCGAGCGGAAGTCGCGAAAAGGACCGATGCTGATCGGGCTCGCCGCGACGGTGGTGGGCTTGACCGCGCTGATGCTGTTGGACGCGCCCCGCGTGGTGGTGGCGTCGGTGGCCGTGATGCTGGCCTGGGTGCTGGTGATGGGGCCGATCACGCTGGTGTGGAAGATCAGCTTCCACACTGGGGTGTCGGCCGGCACCGCCGTCGTGCTCGCGTACGTGCTTCCTGCGGTGCCGATCCTGCTGGCAGGTGCGGTCGTGGTGACCGTGATCGGGTGGGCCCGGGTCCAGGTGTCGCACCACACGGCCGCGCAGGCGCTCGCGGGCGCCGTGGTGGGGGCGGCAGCGGCCTGGGCAACGCCCGCGATGATGCTTTGAGACGGTTTCGTGCCCACTGCCGGTGAGCTCAGCCACTCTTGCGCGTCGGCACGCCAAGCCATCGCCAGCCGGAAGATCGTCCCGTCGTTCGGGCACCTCTCAGCATCGAGGGACGAAACATCACCTTCGGCAGGCAGCATCCGGCCCGGTGGACGGGCCCCGCCGAGCGAGCGCGGCATAAGCCACGGTCGCCTCGTTCTTGTCGTCGATCCAGGTGAAACACCTTCTGCACAACGGGACTGTACGGTAACCGTACAGTCCCCACCCCGGCCCTGACTGGACACCCTCTCCAGCAAGTGGCGGCTGCTACGGGCGCGGGTTTGGTGTTTGCGTCTGCGCGTTGACCAGTCCAGGGCGACGTCGAGGGTTGGTGGTGATCGGGCGGATCATGTGTGGTCAATAGTGCGTTGTTGCGCTTCCTCCGGCGTGACGGTCGACGTCCTAGCTGCTGTTGCGGAAACGGTGGACCGGTACCCGGTCGCCTTCGACGTCGGGGTTGGTACCAGCGTCAATGCCGAACAGAGCGTAGATCCGCTGCAGCGCCTCGTACGCATCTCGCTCTGGATCGGCAACCGCAGGCCACGTGCTATCCCAGGTGTCCATGCTGGCGGGCCACCCGTCACTCAAGAAGATCGACTCTCCACTCCCTCCTGGTCCCAGGACTCGCGGATGCTCTCCAGCAAACCGCCGGGCGACAATGCGGTGCCGCCATGTTCCGGATATGAGCGGCACAACGACCTCATCGGCGAGGCGGAAGTACTCGAGCGTCATCTCCGCCAAGACCAGGCTATTGAGCCGCTGTGGAAGTCCGCGTGCCTCCATGGCCCAGCACAGCATCGCCGGTGTGGCGATCGCGGCCGCCGTCGTCACACCGTCCGGGCGGACCCACACTGCCCTGCGGCCTTGACCGATGAGAACGCCTCCCTCATGGGTGCGCAGCCGGCCGGTGCTGTCGAAGAAGTTGAAGCCGACAGGACGAAGCACATCCTGGTTGCGCAACGCTCCTCGAACTCCGTTGTCGCTGTGCAGCCCTGGCAGAATCTGGACCGTATGGGGCGGAATGCTCTGCCACATCAACACCGGCTCGTCGTCCCAGTCTTGGAGGCGTTGCAGCGAATCGATACTCTGGTCGGCTGCTTCTTGCAATTCTTGCCCCGGCGGGGCCGATACCGTGCTCAGAGCATAACGGCTACGCAGGCCCTCGCTGATGAGCCGGTAGACATCCTCCGAAGGTAAGTAGACGGTCCGGTCTCCGTGCCGTACCGGGACGGCGAGCCCATCAGCGAACATGCCCTTGTCGTTGAGCGTCCGCCGGACGATGACATAACGGTCCGATTCAGGCACCGGCTCGACCTCGATCACCAGGTAGTAGCTGGTTGCGTCCTGCCCGCGGGATCGGCTGTGGTCTTCGTACCAGCGATGATTGATCGCAACGCGGGGCCGCAGGTAATCGTTCAGTGTGTCGATGTATCCGTCGACGTCAGCTCGCTCCTGCGGAAAGGGGTGCAGGTCGGTGGCGACCTCCATGGCCTTATCGCTGCGTTTGGATGCCTTCACCCCCAGAACCAGAAGGCCGCCCTGGGCGTTGGCAAAGGCAGCGACATCTTTGCAGAGCTCGAACTTGGCCTTGTCGCTCTTGAGCGCATATGGGGAGCTTTTGAAGTCCAGCCACGCGTTCTCTGCGGTGTCGAGCAGTTCCTCTGCTCGACCGGATGCTAGTGCCTCAATTACGGCGGCTCGGCTGCTCACTGTCATAAGCGCTGACCTTAACCCCGATCTCGTTGAAGCGGTGGATCACATCGCGCACGGTGTCCTCATCGGGCTGCACCAGTCGCGCGATGACCGGGACGGTGTTGCCGCCGGCCGAGGCCAGCAGGATCATCGCCCGCCGCTAGCGGACCGTGCTCATCGTGCCGGGCCGCACGATCCGCTGCAGCCTCTGCTAGGAAGACTTCCGTTACGCATGTGGTGGCGCGGGTCCAGCAAGAGGCGGTGTTTCCAACGTCATAGGCGCGGGAAGCGTGATCGATAGCTAACCCCACGTCCAGCTCTCTAGAGATGAAACTCAGTGGTACCCCGTGGGCGCATTGCTGAAGCCGGATACTGGGCCACAAAAGTGAGAACTGCGTGGAACTAGGTTTAAAGACCTAAGCGGGTAAGTACCCCGCGACGGCTCATCGGGTCGGCCCGTCCCTTGGTTCCTGGAGAAACCTCTCAGGGCAGAGGAACGCTGACGGCCCCCTGCGCCAACAGAAGGCCGTCGATCGCTTCGTGAACTGTCCCTCTAGCGAAGAGAGTTCACCACTTATGAACGTACCCGGCGTCAAACATCTAAAGATCACCTCGACCGCCGCCCCAGCCTCCGCTACTCATGCCGGCCCCGTCACGTAGCCCACGATCGGGCTTACGACGCACCCCACCGGTGGCGTGGTCCCGGTCTCTTCGATGGGCCAGCGGCATGTCCCTGGTCGGGACGGGAGTAGGGGGAGGACTGAGCCATCCTCAGTTGGCGTGGGTACTCATGTCCGGCGTCACACTAGCTGTGCTCGCCGCCCTCATGCTCGTCTGTGTGTCGGTCTTACGACAGGATCCAGAGGAGTCGCCCTTCTCCCGCCTCATTCGCTTGTTGTCGTTGATCCTCGATCGGCAAGAACCTCCTGCACGAGAGTGAACCGGCGCTCTCAGCCACCATCAACAAGGCCACCTTCCACGATGACGCTCAGTTCGGCGATGCCACCTTCCACAACGACGCCCGGTTCGACGAGGCCACCTTCGATGGCGCCGCCGGGTTCGATGGAGTATCTGTTGCACCCGAAGCCATCGGAGCCGACCACAAGTGGCCACCAGGCTGGCTTGCGGAACCGAACGGAAAGGGGGGTGGCGTACTACGGCAAGAGGTGCCGCCCAACACGGAAACGGGGTACAAGACAGGCCCGGAACTTTCTGCCTGAGCAAGTCATTGAGGGCGCGACTCCTTGCCCGAGCCAGCCAGTCGAAGTCCCGGACTTCCAACCCTCTGCCCAACGATCCCACCTGCGGCATCGCGAGCAAGCTACTTGCCTTACATGGCTTAACGAACCTCGGGCAGCTGACCAGCTAGTTCGCTTGGCAACCCAAGATAACTTCCTTGCTGGCGTGCCCTCAGGATCGACAGCCCAGCACACTGACGGCCCATCCACTTTCGCACCCAGCCCGCCCATTCCGGCCCTGACCGTCACGGGCGGGCTGCTCAGGTCACCACACCATGGTGAAGCACCGAGGCCAGCCTGCGGGCACAGCCCCCACCGAGGTCACCACCAGACTGTGGGCCACGTGGCCGGGATAACTCACCTGTGCATCCCCATGTTGCCGCGCACGTCCAGGTGCGGATCGGCGGCGAGGGTCTCGAGGACGGCGTGGGGGAGTTCGGCCGCCCGGCAGGCGATGGCGATCCGGACCGAGGGAGCCGGGTCACTGGCGAGGACGGCGGCCATGTGCGGGTCAAGCGGTGCGACGCCGGCGCCCAGCGCCCGGATCTGTTCATCATGGTGAAAGAGCAGTGCGGCGGCGTGAGAGGAAAGGCCCGGAACGGCGGCGATCGCGGCGACGGTGAGCCCGCCCAGCAACCGCGTCTGCGTATCGCTGTCGCGCAGCAGCGCGGCGGCGCCGGCCGTCACCTCCTGCACGAAGGCGTGGTCCTGGTCGGTGACCTGGCCGGGGTGGGCGTGGGCCGCGGCGAAGGCCTCCGCCGCGGCCACCAGGAAGCGGCCGGTCAGGTGACGGCCGCCGGTCCGGAAGCGGGCTCGCGTGAACGGAGTGTCGGTTTCGGTCTCCCGCCGGTCGGCTGCTGACCAGCGCGGTGTTCGATAGGCGGCGTGTAAGCGTGCCGCCAGCTGTGTGGTGAGGTCGCCGGGAAGGCGGCGAAGAAGGCGTCGCAGCGCTGATAGAGCCCTCGTGCGGGCGGCGGCGCCGTGGTGGTGGTCCTCGGCGATCGCCATGAGCTGGCTGGCGACGGCGACGGCGAGGTCGGCCGGAGGTCCAGCGGCGATGCGGGCCGCCTGGTCCGCATCGCCTGGCAGCGGGGGTGGCGCAGCGGGATCGGTGGTCTCCGATGCGGGTGGATGGTCGGCGGCGTCGATCTCGTCCTCGGCCGATCCGTCACGCTCCCCCGTGAGCCGGTGCCGGTCGTCGCTGGGCCCGGCCGGGCTAGACCCGCCGCCGGGCGAAGCGGGCGCGGGACCTGCTTCAAGGCCGGCAGCAAGGTTGGTGGCGAGGTCGGCGGCGGGAACGTCGGCCAGAATCTCGGCGTCCAGCAGAGCCAGCAGAGCGTCGACCGTTGTTCTCTCCTGGTCTCCGATGATCACCGTCGACTGGCGTGTGTGCCCTACCGAGCGGCGTAACAGGGCGGCGCAGGCTCGGCGGGCCGCGCGTTGCGCCGGCTCAGTGGTGACGTGCCAGCTGGCCATGACGTGGGTGGCGCTTTCGTGGCCCTGCTCGGCCAGGGCGGTCACCACGCCGAGCAGGGGGCCGCGGGCGTCGTCGGGCAGGTTGCGCACCCGTTCCCACAGATTGTGCGGGGGTGGGGTCTGCGCCAGCATCAGGGCGAGCATGGCGGCGAGTTCCTGGCGGCGCGATGGGACCGCCCAGTAGGTGTGCAGGACCAGGTCGGCGATCTCCGGGCTGGCAGAGGTGTGAGCCTGCGCGGCGGGCTGAGCCAGCGTCACGATGGCGTCGACGGCGGTGGCGGGGATGCGCACGCCGAAGGACGCCAGCGCCGTGACGGCGTCCAGCTCAGGCCAGGGCTGCACAGGGTGCGACTGCGACTCCCCCAGGCCCTTGGTCGCTCGCAGCAGCAGGCGCGCGACGTCGGCGACGTCTTCATCTGCCACGGTGGCCGTCTGCGCCCCGATGACCTGGATCGCCGCGGCGCGCCGCCTCCGCATGGGCGAGGTCGCCCAGGCGCTGACGTCGACGGCCTTCGGCAGGCGGCGAGCCAGGCTGGCGGCCGCCTTCGCGTTTCCCGCCCGGACGTAGGCGCTCACCGCAGCGTCCCGGCGCTGGCCTGCGGTCAGGACGTCGCCGAGCAGCGACAGGGCGAGCGCTTCCTCCTGCGCGTGGCCGGCCAGGCGCGACTCCCACAGGTAACGGCGAGTGTCGCCGAGCGCGTCGGGCAGCTTGCCGTGGTGCGCGTACTCGAAGGCCGCCAGCGCGGGGTCGTAGGCGCCGGCGAGCAGGCGCCGCCGGTTCGGCAACGCACTGACCAGCTCGGCCAGGTCACTGCGCTCATCGCCGCCGATCTCCCAGGCGAACATCGCGGCGGCGCGCAGGGCGGCCCGGGCATCGCCGTAGTATTCGTGCTCGCTGCTGGCCAGGATCGACTGACGCCACAAGCTGATCGCCTTCTCGGCCTCGCCGGCCGCCGCGAAGGCGTAGGCGGCCCGTGAGGCGATCAGGCCGCGGGCGTGCAGCAGGCGGCCGGCGAGGCCGTGGTCGAGGAGTTCGCCGTAGGCGGCCTGGACCTCGGCAGCGGAGGAGCAGAGTGTCAGGCCGGCATCGGCGACCGCGCAGCGCAGCCGTGCGCGGACCACGACGTCGCGGGCCTGCGCGGCGGCCGCCAGCGCGCGCAGTTCGTTCAGCAACTCGGCTCGCGTGTCGGGGTTGCGGGCCTCGACGGATCCGCCGTCTGCGATGATCGGCTGCGGGTCGGCGCTGTCGAACCACCCGTCCACCAGTGCCTGCTCCAGGACCATGCAGCACAGCAGTGGCGCATGAGGATCGCCCGCCTGCGCGAGTTCACGCACGGCAGGAACGCATGCGGCCAGGTCGCTGCCGTGTTCAGGCCAGTCCGCCACCCGCGCCAGCACCGCCAGCTTTGCCTGCTGGATCGGGTTCACATGCGGGGCGAGAGTGGCCAGGTCATGCCGCAGTGACCGGAGCGCGGTCCCGGCCACGACGCGCTCCAGCGCTGCCTCGAACACGATCGAGAACGCGGTGTCGTGATTCCCACCGGCGTGCAAGGCTCTGGCCTGGCGGATGCGCATCGTGACGGCATGGCCGGGAAAGCTGCCCTCGGCGAGCCCCTGGGCGACCAGGCCGTACAGCCGCCCGGCGGTGAGCGGATCGGACTTTTCTGCGGCCGCCGCCTCCGCCTGCAGCGCGTCCAGACCCAGTACCAGGACCGGGTCCTCGACCAGCCCTAACGCGGGCGGGGCTGCGGGATCGGGCGGCGCAGGGTCGAAACCACACCACGCTGTGGCCCACGCCGCCCCGAAGATCGCGTGCACGAGGTGTGGAGCCTCCCGCAGCTTCCGGCTCACCGCTTCGGCGCCCCAGACCTCGATCTCCAGGTCGCCGGCGTATGCGTCCTGCAACGCGGCCAACTCGTCGACGTTTCGGGTTCCGCGGTCGAATGCGGCCGAGGTGACCACAACGAACCGGCGGGGATCGAAGCGGCGCTTCGCCCCGATGAAACCCGAAGGCCGGGGCGCGCCGGCGTAGTCCTCCACCGCTTGGCGGATCTTCGCCGGCGTCAGCTCCTCATACCTCTTCACCTGATACAGCGCCCGGGCCGCGTCCTTCTGCAGCTCCACGATGTCCAGCCCGTACTGCTGCTGGCCGCTGCGGCCATAGAACTGGGTGCCGCCGTTGTCTCGGCGGCTGACCATCTCGGCGATGAGACGCTCAAAGACCTCCGGCTCCAGATCGGCCAGCGGAAGCAACGACGGGTTCTGCAGCGGCACCGGCAGCGGCGCGGTCTGCGCATGCCGGGCCAGCTGCGGCCACGTCAAGCTCACCAGGTCGACGTCCGGCCCGGCGTCAAGCATGACACGCACCGAGGTGGCGCCCGGTACAGCTCTTGCGTCCCTCAGCCACTCCCCCAGGACCCACGCTCATCGCACCTCCGCCGTACATCCGTTTCCATCCTCGCCTGCGCGATCGGCCACGGTGGCAGGATAAATCTCAGCAGCAGCGGGCGGGCCCGCGGCGATGCTCCACGACGCGGTATCCCGGCCAGAACAGGGCTCCCTTTGTGACGAGCGCGGTCTCGTTCGCGATCAGCACATCGCCGAGGCCGAGCCCACGACGGCGAAGGAACCAGCGTCCCCGCGCACGACGTCGGCGGCACAGCCGTCGCGTCAGCGAGCACGCCTGGCCCCGAGCGCGCGTGCCTCAATCACGCTGGGGTATCACGTGACCACATCGGCCATCATCTTGGGGAAATCTCCGCGAGCTCCGGCTCTGGTGGGACGCACCTACCATCAGAGCCGCGCGGAGATCGATGATTTCCTTCAGCCTCCCGACAGGTGGGACTAGGACTGCCGCGGCCCGCGGTACATTCCCGTCGGATAAAGATCGGTCTCCAGGCCGGCCTCCAGCCGGGCGAGGGTGGCAATGTCACAGTAGGAGTCGCCCAGCAGCATCCTGTTGACGGTCTTCTGCGACAGCCCGGCCCGCTCGGCGACATGACGCTCCTTCAGCCCCTGGTCGTTCATCAGAACCCTGAGCCTGCGCGCGATCTCCTGCGCGTAGAAGGCGCCGATCGGCGCCGATTCGTCGAGCTGGGCGGTGGGCCACTGACCGTCCTGGATGTAGGAGTTGGGCACTTTGTCGTTGCGCACCCACACCTCCTCCGCCGACGATTCCTCTGCCGCACCCCAGATCTGATTCATCATCCCATCCATTCTTGAGTCTTATATGACTCAAGTGTAGGCTCCGCAGAGCGGGCCCCGGTGTACGCCCGTTTCGCTGCCAGCGCCCCGGGATGTCTCAAGCCGAGGGGAGCGCCCCTACCCCCACGCGATCGGAGGAGAACGTGCCACGATTCTTTTGTGGCATTGACTGGTCGGAGGGCTGGAACGATGTCGCCGTGATCGACGCCCAGGGTGCCCTTGTCGCCCAGGCGCGCATCCTGGAAACCCCCAAAGGCCACAAGCAGGTGCTGAGCCTGCTGTCAGGGCTCAGCACCTCGCAGCGCCACTCCAGGCGGCAGGTGCCGATCGCGATCGAGACCGGCCGCTCGCTGCTCGTCGCAGCGCTCCTGAAGGCCAGGCAACCGGTCATCGCCATCAACCCGACCATCGTCGCCAACTACAGAGGGCGCGTCAGCCCCGCCAAGAAGCGCAAGTCAGACAGATCCGATGCGCAGCTCCTGGCCAATATCATCCGGACCGACGGTCACATGCACCGGCCGCTCCCCGCCCACAGCGAGCAGCTCCTCGCGCTGACAGAACTGTCACGTGCACACAGTCACGCCGTCCGCCAGCAGCAGTACTACCTCCGTCGCCTGCGCAGCCAGCTGCGCGTCTACTACCCGGCCGCCCTGCAGGCGTGGGCGAGCCTGCCGAAGAAGATCCTGCGACCCGAGGCGCGGGCAATGCTCCACCTGGCGCCCACCCCGGCCCAGGCGGCGAAGCTCAAGCACCGGCAGATCGCTGACACGCTGGCTGCCGCTGGACGCACCCGGCTCATCACCGATGAAGCCGATCGGCTGCGCGAGCTGTTCCGGCAGCCGCAGCTGCGCCAACGGCCGGCGGTGGAGGAGGCGATGGGCACAGCGATGCTCTCCACGCTGGCGTGCCTGGATCGTGCGGATCGGCTGGCCGCCACGTTGGAGGCCGAGGCGACCGAGGCGTTCATGGCGCATCCGCAGGCCAAGATCTACTGCAGCTTTCCCGGCGTCGGCCCGGTGCTGGGAGTCCGGCTGCTGGCCGAGATCGGCGACGACCCCAACCGGTTCACCAGCGGGCGCGGTCTGCGAGCCTATGCCGGCGTCGCACCGCTGACGTGGTCCAGCGGCGGCAGCCGGAGCGTCACCCACCGCAAGATCGCCAACAAGCGCCTCAAGGTCACGTGCCACCTGTGGGCGTTCGCGAGCCTGACCCGCTCGCCGGGCGCCCGGGCGCACTACGACCGGCGCCGCGAAGTCGGCGACCGCTACGCCGCCGCACTCCGGAACCTATCCGGCCGACTACTGTCCTGCCTGCACCACTGCCTCGCCCACGACCTCCTCTACCAGGAGGAAGTTGCTTTTCCACCCACCCCGCTGGATGCCTAGACCAGGGGCAGCCGGGAGACCTGTTGCGACCCCGGGCCGCCGAGCCCTCACACTGAGAGCGGCCCCGGCTGCCCCATCCCCTTGCACCCCGTTCCATGGGCCAGTAGACGGGCGGCCGGGACAACGCCTCGGAGCCATCCCGGGTTCAACCCCTTACGCGGGAACGGCGCCCGGCCGCCTCTCTGCCTGCCCAGATTCTTAAGATAGGTGTCTCTGAATCCTTCATGGCTTCGCTGGTGCGGCGGGAGCGGCGGTCGGCGCCGTAGGACTCGATCTCGACGTTGGGCAGGCCACCATCGCTCGCCCCCACCGCCGGCCGCGCCCTGCCCGAGCGCACCGCGATTCGTCACGCCCTGGACGACCTCACCGCTCGCCGCCCGCCGATGCCGAGCGCATCGCCGACGCGCAGCTCGACAGCGAGATCGAGGCAGAGCGGGCCCCCCGACGTGACCGCCTGGTGCCGGCGGGCCGCCGCCGAGTACCTCGCGCCCGCCCCCGACCCGGTCGCGGCCGCCGTCGACGGGTGCCGCCCTCAGGACAGCTGACGAACCGAGCAGGCTCACTGCGCGACCCAGCCTCCGGCCCGCCGGCCGGACGTACGACCACTGTGATCTTTATCACGGCATTGGGCGTCCGCGGTTGACTGGATTACCGTCTGTTTACGCGTAGTGCCGCGCATTTATGCGCCGTTCTGTTCGGCGCGGTTGTCGCCCGCGTGGCGGCAAGTCGAGGGTTCGCTTCCGACGCGCGGGAGAGGCGGCGCTGGCCTAGGCTACGGATGTTCCAGTTGTCGTCCGGAGCATCCGGTGCGTTCGGGTCCCGCCCGCGCGGGGGACCTACCCCCGGCCCTCGCTCTCCAGCAGGAGACAGGGTTGGCGCATCGAAAAGAGGTGCGATGGACAACGATTGGACACCGCGTCCGGCGGACGTGCTGGTGCTCCTTCTACAGGCGTATCTGGCATACGTCCCTTGGCTGCTGGAACACATCGGCGGGGGCTGGTGATGCACCACCAGATCCCCGCCTGTGCGTCAGCAGCTGACGCGATGTTGTGGAGGCCCCGGGATCAGGTCTGGCCAACCGCCCGGGGTTCTCTGCTGTCCGGCCCCGAAGGCACCGGAGCGTGAACTTGTTCCGCGTGAACATGTTCACGCCCCTGCACTCTACCTCCGGCATAGGAGGGGCGGTGTAAGACCCGTGCCTACAGGTGCAGGGCGGCTCTTGCAGGCCCGCTGCCGTTCTTGGGGGCTATCGGTCAGCGGTCGGGGAAATGCCGGTTCAGGATGTCGGCCCACTCCGGCAGGATGACGAATCCGCCGAGGCCGCGGAACTTCGTGTCCTTCAGCGTGACCAGCTCTGCCAACGCTTTGACGAACGGACTGTCGGCCTGCTCGGCAGACAGGGCCTGCAGGGCTGCCTGGAAGCGCACCACCGCGTCGGGGAAGAGCCGCTCGGCGTGTTCCTGCTCCTGGCGGACCTGCTCGGCGCCGATCTCCATCCACACGTGCCACTCCAGGTAGTCCCCGCAGTCCGAGGCGTGCAGTTGGTGGACGACCTCGCCGTCCTTTCCTGCCGACATGATCAAGACCATGTCGGCGGTTTTTGGCGGCATCGCCTGGCAGGTCGGGCACAGGCGCAGCTCGGGTTCGGGGTGCGGCTGTTCTGTCAACGGTTACCTCTCCTGATAAGGGCGGGGGTCGAGCATGTCCTGGTCGATCGCGGCCTGGCAGGCTGCCGCGAGGTACATCGTCGGCAGGTGGGTGCCGTCGCCGTCGAGGGTGCGGGTGCCGACGTCGGAGAAGATGAGCTGCGCCGCGCCGAGTGCGGTGCCGGTGAGGTAGGCGTACAAAGCGCGGCCGCGGACCAGACGCCCCTCCTTGTCCCGCTTCTGCTTCATCTCCCGCACCTGCCGGGCGATCTTCTGCGCCAGGACCGGGTCGTCGGCCGCGCCGGCCAGCGCCATGCGGCCGTACTGCTCGTACAGGCGGGAAAGGCTGGGGGTGCCCCGCTGGGTCAGCAGATCGGCGTGCCACGCCCAGTAGCGGCGCCGCAGGAAGCTCAGCATGCCGGCCGGGACGCCGGCGCCGTGGCTGCTGCCGATCGGCGGCTGACAGCGGTCATGGTCATCACCGCGCCGAGCGGGGAGCCCCTCCGTGGGCGGGCAGCTGCAGCAGGCCGCCGTCAAAGGCCAGATGGAACAGGGCGCCCAGCCGTATGGCCGCAAAATCCGGGTCGGCCGAGGCGGGCGAGAGGCTGTCCGGGCGCACCGAGGCATCCAGCAGGCTGGCCAGCACGGTGTGGGTGTGCCCCAGCAGGTAGAAGGTCAGGCCTGTCTTGTCGGTGAGCAGCTTGGCCACGCGCGGTCCCTTCTGCCGCAGGTTCTCCTGGATCGTGGCCACCATGTCGCTGATAGCCGCGCTGAAGGCCGCGTCGGCGGCCGCCCGCGCGTAGATCGCCCGCCCGTAGCGGTCATACAGCGCCTGGACCGAGAACAGGTCCAGCAGCCCGTCCCCCGAGGTCTCGCCCGATGCCCTGTCGCCGCCTGCCCGCCACTTTTGTAACCAAGCTCCCCAAGTGCTCATCTCAGCATGATGCGCGCACTTTGCGCAGCATGACAAGCACGTGCTGTGAAGAAGACTGGTCAAGGCAGCTGTCAATGCGGGTTGTAGTGCTCCGAGGCGTCTTTGACCTCGCCAGCGGCTGACGATAGGCCGCCAGCCGGGCGAACCGCTCCCTGGATCGGACGAGCTGATCACGGCAGCTGGCTATAAGACAAGGCGCGAAACGCCACGGGGACACGGGGGAACCGTGTCCCCGCATTCCCCCATCTAGTCAGTCCTCGCAGGAAACCCACCCGCGCGATGGAGTCGTTCAAGCGCGCTCTGAACCCCCGCCAGCAGTAGGCGGGGCATTAGACTGAGCCGCGTGACCGAGCATGCCCTGCCCCCTGGCGACGACCATGAGATCGTTCAACGTGGTGACGACCTCGCCGTGGTGGTGCCGATGGAGGAGTATCAGAAGCTGAGGGTCACCTACGCCTGGCACAACAGTCCCGGTCGGGTCGCAACCACGCCGGAGACGTTTCTCGCCGTGTCCGGCCTGTCGGAATCGGAACAGCAAGTGCTGCGTGAGCGTTACGGGCTGGGCAACGGCCCGGCCTGATGTCTTTCCACCTGGAATGGGAGCGTCTGGCCCGGCAAGCCTACGACCAGATTCCTCCTGACAAACGCCTGCCCGTTGCCGACGCCGTCATCAAGCTCATGATCGAAGGTATCCCCGACGCCGCCGAACCGGGTGAAGACGGCCGCTGGAGCATCCGGGCGGGCGAGTACATCCTGGTGTTCGTGGAGCACGAGCTCGACATCTACCTGATCGCCATCGAGGCTGCATGAGCCGCAGAGTGCGGGCAAGACAGCCGTGCACCAGCGTCGAATCTCGCCAGCCAGGACCGCCGTCCGGCCACCTCTCCCCCGTCGCCGCGTCGGCGCCGTAGTGACAGCCCGGCGATCTTACCGACACTGCTCACCAGCGCTCGCGGCGGTGGAAGCACCGCATGGCCGAACAGCCAGCCGGCGGCCTCTCCCCGGGCCGGGCCAACCCTCGGGGAGAGGCCGCCGGACCACAGCGGTGTGGGGTGCGGCGGCAGGGGCCAGTAGGAGGTCCTCTACCGGTCGGCGACCACGGCCGAGCTGCGGGGCAAAGCATCAAACACCTGCACATACATATGATCCCCCGCTACGTCGGCGATGTCGAAGATCCGCGTGGCGGTATCCGTCAGGCAGCTCCTAACTGGAACCCGGATAGCTGGCTGTGAGCCGTCACCCAGGGAGCTTCTTGGCCCCCACCGCGACGCACGAGCTTCCCTCACGCGGCGATCCAGATCGTCGCCCGGGCTCTCGGTCGCACCCGACCGAGCATCATCGGGGGGCGGTGTCCAGGAGCACGAAGGCCATGGGGTCGGCGCCGAGTCCGCCGATCAGACTCCATCCGCTACCTTCGGCGCGGACGAGGTCAGGTCGGGCCGGTCGGTGGCGGCCGAGTAGGCGCGGATGCGGCCGTACGGCGGTGGCTGGTGCAGGTACGTGTGTGCAATGTCCAGGGCGGCGGACATGCCGGCCAGTTCCAGCAGCGGCCGTCCAGCCCGATGACGATCTCCATGAGTGTCTTCAGCGTGCGCTCCAGCGCGGCCATGATGGGGCTCCTGGCCGGCGGCTGGGGAGGGTGGCGGAGCGGCCCGGCGATGTCCGGGAAGGACGGCCCGCCCACGTGGATCGTGGTCGCGCGGTGGGCCCGCTCATCGGGCAGCTCCCCAGAAGCCAGAGCTCACCGCTCACGCTGACACCCGCGTTCCGCAGATGTGTAGCGAGAAAGGCACATAGATCTGTGGCCTGAGCTGGGGAAACGCTTGCGAGCGTGCTGATACGGCGTGTCACTAGGCGCCGGTGTTGTGCCTGGTCAGGCGTCTGCGGCGGGACTGGCTTCGACGATCTTCTTTGGGGTCGGGAGGTCGAGTTTGGCCAGGATGTCGCGCTGGGGCTTGGTCAGCTCTGCGCGCTGGCGGAAAGTGCCGGTCGGGCCGGTGAAGGTGGCGACCGTCAGGAGGTCGAACTCGGTGCGGATGCGTCTCCAGGTGGTGCCGGTGGTGGTCTCGATGATGCGGATCAGCAGCAGCGCCAGCCAGCACAAGATGACGTGCGCCCGGATGCGTTCCTCCAGCCGGTGATAGACCGGGCGCAGGTCGATGATCTGCTTCATGTCGCGCCAGCCTCGCTCGACCTCCAGCAGTTGCTTGTAGCCGACGGCGATGTCCTCGGCCGGCAGCTTGGGGTCCGAGCAGCGCAGCAGGTACTTGCCGTCCAGGTTCGCCTCGGCTTTGACCTTGGTGGCGTCGATGCGCAGCAACCCCTTGGGGGTAGTGCGCAGATACCGGTCCAGGCCGGGCTTGGTGGAGATGACGCCGCGCAGTTCGGCGCGTTTGGTGGCGCTGAGCGCGTCGGTGCCGGCGATCAGCTCCTGGGGTTGTGTGAGGAGGCGTTCCCGGATGGCCGCATCGCGTGCGGCGCCCTCAGGGTTGAAGCAGATCACGAACCGGTCGGCCTCGCCGATGCGCACCTCTTTGACCTTCAGATTCTCGGCCACGTCCTGATAGCGGCCCTGCCGGGACAGCGCGGCCTTGGCCTCGGCCGAGCCCGAGCGCAGCCGTTCACCGATGATGTAGTGATGATCGCCCTGGCGCAGGTAGCGGCGGTTGTCGGCGGAGGCGAAGCCGCGATCCCCGACCCACACGATCTTGGATAGGGTCCAGTCTCGCATGTCGTCCTTGACCTGGCGGATCAGGGCGGTGTCGGTGGTGCTGCCGGGCCAGGACCAGACGCGGACCGGGATGCCGTCGCGGGTGACGGCCATGCCGATGACGATCTGCGGCAGGTCGTCGCGGTGATCCTTGGACTTGCCGTGGGTGCGGAAGCCCTTCATCACCGATCCGTCGCCATCACCCTCACCGGTGTTGTCGGCGTCGGGCAGCGGGACACCGCGCTGGTCACGGGCGATCGGTTCGTCGCTTTCGTCGATCTCGAAGTAGGTGGAGGTGGTATCAAAGAACAGCAGGTCGACCTCCAGGTGGAGCAGGGTGGCAACCTGGTCGAACACCTTGCGCTCCACGGAGTCTTGGACCTGGTGCAGCCAGTCCATGGCCCGGTAGCAGGCATCATCGCTGCAGGCGGGCAGGCCGTCGATGTGGGCGGCGCGGCCGGCCCAGTGGGAGGCGGCCAGCTTGGAGGAGGCGTCCAGGGCGCGGTTGGCGACCAGCGCGAACAGCACCCGTTCGGTGAACGGGCTGCGCCGGGTGGAGGCCAGCATGCGCGTCATGATCGTGTCGATCTTCAGCTGCCGCCACAGCTGGTCGAGCAGGTAGACGCCGCCGTAGGCGGCCGAGCCGATGAAGGTCAGGTCCGCGCCCGAGGTGAGCGCGGCGGCGCGGCTCGGGTCCAGCAGCCGGCACAACGAGCCGACCAGGCGTTCGACGGCGGCGCGGTCGATCAGATCTTCGCGGCCGAAGTTGTGCAGGACCTTCATCTTGGCGGCTTTGGCGACCGGATCCCACTCGTTATGGGCGAGTTGGAGGTATCGCACCGTGGTGCCGTCTTTGTTCTTCCGGCTCGCTGTCCTGACGAACATGTCACCAGACCGTAGCAGCGCGTGTGCATGTCGTGACGGGGTTATCAGCGAAGTCGTGTCACTAGGGCTTTCCGCCGCTTCCACCAGGCCATACTCCGTTGACCTGCGGGTTCAGACCCGAACATGCCTTGGATCACGGATTAGCTGCGGAACGCGGGTGACAGCCGCGTTCTGTGGGGGCCGCTTCGCGCTGGTGTCGAAGCGGCCGCTCACCACGGAGAGCCGTCCAGCCGCACGCTGAACTCGTCACGCACTTGGCTCCTACCCGCGCAGAAACGCCAAGTTCCCGGATAAGGCCGCTTTGAACAAGGCATAGCGCATCGCGGCCGTGGACGTGACCCCGTGCGGCGAGCGAGGCGCCACCGCATGGTCCCCGGAGTGGTGCACGCCGGGGCTCAGTCCTGCGGGCTTCCTCCCGAGTCGTGCGCCTTGCCGGATCGGCACCGGGCGGGTGAGAGTGGGCGGGTGAGAGCGCCGCGGTCTTCAAGGAGGAGCGCTGGAGGGGTATGCGAACATGCATTCGATCGACTGATAGGGTGCGGTGCCATGAAGGACGAGCACCGCGGCGCGCTGGCGGCCGTGCTGCACCCTGTACGCCAGGCGGCTCAAGGGGTCAGCGATCAGATCTGGATCGTCAATGATCCGGCTGCCACGCCAACCCCGGATGAGGCGCTCCGCGCTCTCGACACGCTGCAGACAGAGGTGGCCCGCGCCAGGACGCTGGTTGCGCGGCTGGCCGCTCAAGACTGACGACGACACGGCACGCCCAGAACTCGCCTTGTGAACACCTGAGATTGCCGAGCTCCCTACCGCCGCCGCCTGCGCCACCACGCTACACAGCCTGGCCGATCATGTGGAGCGGCAGACGGGCATTTGGCTGCACCTCGAACCCGTCACGGTTGGGCGGCAACTCAAGCGCACAACGGATCGACGCTGATCGGCGGCTTGAACTCCTCAGCTGGCTGTGGCCTTGCCGAAGAATTAGAGAGCATCATCTCCCTGGCCGTCTTCGCGCGGTACGGCCAGGAGTATGAGCAAGAACACATCGATGGACAAGGAAGCCAGCGCCCGCATTCAGTCCGCGGCCGCCAGAAGCCCCGACAGCGACAGCGCCCAGGACAGCTTCGACCGTCGGGCGCAGTCGGCCGCTGACAAGAACGAGAATCGGGAGAAGAACCAGTAAGACGACGACTGAGCGTCCGCTGCCTGCCGCAATCCAGGTGACAGGGAAACGATTCCCTGTCACCTACACGGTCCTCCCCGCATTCCCATCCGTCACCACCAGACGCCGTCGCCCCTTTCGCTACGAGGCAAGACGAGCCGTGACGATGCAGGACCGTCAGCGTCCGGTTGGCGGTGGAGGTGACGTCGCCAGCATCGGGGCGCAGCGCAACGACTTCGGCGCTCACCGGCCGTTTGCTTCCGGCCAGCGCCCTTCGTCGTCGGGAGCGGTGTCGTCGCGGTCGACGTCGGCGTGCCCGTCGGCGAGGTAGGCGTCGCGGGCGGCCCAGTCATCGACCCCATCCACGAGCGGCGGTAGTCCCTTGGTGATCCATTCCGCTGGGTAGGGCCGTGCAGGCTCGTCCACGATCGTCACGACCTCCCGCCCAGGTGCCGGTGGTCGCCCGGCGAGGGCGTCGCGGGCGGTGGCTTCGGCGCTCCAGGCATCGCCCATCTGGTGCAGGAGCTGTCCGCTGCGCTCCAGCCCAGCGTCCAGCAGGCGCATGGACTCGGCGATCAGGATGCGTCCTCGCCGGTCGAACTCGGTGTAGGCCGCGTCGTACGCGGTGCGGGCGGTGGCGATCGCCGCCTCGTCGCGGCTCTGCTTGGCGGCATGCAGGGCGTTGTCGGCGGCCCGCACCCGCTCGTGCAAGGCTTTGTGCTCGGCGCCAGGTCGGTGTGCCGGGCGCGGCCAACGAGGTTCTCGGCTCGGCTGACCACCTCGAGCTCGGCCAGGGCCCGCTGCTGAGCGTCGGCGTGGTCAAGCCACTGATCGATCTCTGGTCGGCCGGTCCGGCCCTCGGGTGTCTCCACGCTCGCGACCGTCCTGGTTATCCGCTGAGCTTCGCCCCGGCCTCCACTGGCACGGCGACGGCGTTATCCACTGAGATGCTAGCCGCTCCCAGTGGATAACTGTCAGTTATCCAATGAGAACGGATGCGGTCTTCGCCTCGTGGGGATCAAGGGTTGAGCAGGAAAGTGACGCCGGGGAGCGAACCGGTTGATTGGGGGCGGAGGCTAGTCAGGTTGCCCGACTATCGCGTAGGTGACGTGTGCGGTCGGATGGCACAGGAGGCGGCCAGCGGGCTGGTCCTCATAACGCACCACCAGGTACGCGCCGCGGAAGCCGAGAATGGTGGCCGGCCGGCCGTCAACGGTGACGCGGGCGTTCCGCTTGGCGGCGGGCAGTTGGTACCGGTGCCGCACGTACCGGGCGGCCTCCCCACCGCGGTCCCACGTTCCCGCCTCGCGGGCATGCTGGCCAGGTCGTAGCAGTTCGGTCGTGATGCCGTACACCGCGGTGAGGGCCAGGGCGTGGCCGTCGCACATCCCGGTACGCCCCAGGTGCCGCTCCTCCTCCGTCCTGGTGATCGGTTCGGGGCAAGGCTGGTTCAGCCGGTCCCCCGGCCAGGTGCGGCCGCACTCCTGGCACCGGGTGCTGTCGCCGCTGACCGCGAGCGTCGCCCCGTCCGCGGGACAAATGCCCCAGGCGATGCCGCACACGGCACGCTCACCCCCGCGCCGCGATGCTGCCGAGCGGCTGGCGTGCGGCGGCATAGATGCATCGGTGCCGCCTTCGGCACCCGGTGACGGGTGGCGCAGCCACCCAGCACGGCGGGCCGCCGCAAGGGCGTCACGGCCGGCCTGGCTGACGAGATAACGCATGGGTGTCGTGCCGGAGGCGGGCATCTCCAGCCAGTCACGCTGCACGAGCATGTCCCACCAGGCGCCACCCGGATCGGGCACACCGCGATAGGGCTGCCGGTCCGAGATCACGCGGATCTGCGGAGGATCGAGCGGACGGCCGGTGTGCGGATCGAAGAACCTGCCGTTGACCCAGAGGCTGAGGTGCCCGTCCTCAATGTCGGACAAGGTGCGAATCAGGGCCCGCTCCATACGGCTCAAGGAGGTGTCGTCCTGCTGGGCCGCGCGCTCACCGCTCGTATGCGTGTCTCGGGCGGAACACGCGGGACAGCAGCGTTCGAAGGTCAGGCGCCGCTGCTCGGCGCACGCCTCGAGCGGAACGCCGCAGACTTGACACGGCGCGCTCTCATCAATGCCGGTCACACTCGCCTCCGAGGGGGGAAGGTCCGTCGGGTTCATCATCGGGGTTATCGCCGGCGGACCGCACCCGGATAGCCGTCCGACACAGGCAGCAACGCCGCATCGCCATCAGCTGCGCGTTCCACACATCGCTGCAACGCGTCCAGGCAGCTGATCGAGCGCGTCGGTCAACATCGTGAGTGCGGCCTGATCGCGGGCGATGTGGCCGGAAGGCAATGACATGCGGCGATGGTGGCAGGAGAACTTCTGACCGCGTCCACCTTCCAGGCTGGTTGGCAAACAGCGGCGCCAGGTTGCTTTCGGCCCGCCCGCGGGCCCGCTCGGCCGCCGTGACTCGTTCACCGCTCTCGCGCTGGACGCGTTCGAGGTCGGCGCGGGCCCGGTCCTCGCGGTCCTCGGCCTGGCTCTGAGCCGCGCGCGCCTCGCGTTCGGCGCGCACGGCGGCGCGCCGGGCCCGCTCGGCCGCCTCGGCCTTGTCGCGGGCGGTCAGCGCGTCGGCCTCAGCCTCAGCGGCCTTGATCTCCGCGGTGGCGATGCGCTGCAGCGCGCCCTGCTCGATCTGCTCGGTGCCCACTAGGATCGCGCCCATGACGTACGACCACGACCCTCAGCCGAATGCCACGGCGTGGGACCGCTCGCGCCCCGCCGATGACGGGCTCACCGCCTCAATGCGCGACCACCACACCGGCCGGCCGCTCACCCGCGACGACCTCGAGGCATTCCTGCGCACCCGGATGGCGGCCACGGCCGGCGAGCGGCTGCCGCTGCTGGCGGCCGGGGAGGCCGAGGCGGTCGCCGCGCTGCTGGACGAGCTGGCCGCGCGCCACCCCGGCGAAGACCTCGGGCGGCTGACTCGGGAGCTCGCCGTCCGTCTGTACGACCGGATGGGGCTGTAGTTATGGAGGGCGCGCCCGGCGATCCGGGGGCCCCAGCGCCGGCGCCCTCGAGCTCGCGCGGTTGCTGACCGCGGTCGGGCAAGGGCCACCGCCGCACTTGCCGGTCGACGGCAGCCTGCCCCTCCTGGAACATGCCGCCCCCGGGTTCGTCATGCTCCACCGCGGCAGCGCGACAGGCTTCCCGGCGGCCGCAACCGGCAGCCCGACAGGCGTTGGGCGATGACCGTCTCCACCGGTGACGCGCACGACAACTTGCTCGCCCTGTCCGGCTCTGGCGTCTTCGTCTTGGACAGCCCGACCGTCGACGAGAACCGCTTTGAGGACGGCAGGTGAAGAACTACGGCGGTTATCTTGGGTTTTCAAGAGAACTGGCTGGTCAGCCGCTCGAACGTCTGTTAGGCATGTTAGGCACGTTGACTTGCTCGACGTGATGATGAGGTCGTCGCGTCAGGGGACGTTGGAGCAGTACTGGGGATTAGTCGGCGGGCCCGGAGCAGTAGGGCGCGTTGGTTCTGTTGAACAAGTCGGTCACGGAGCGCTGCGGACTATCAACGTTTTCTTCATCCACTGAAAAACCAGGCTGGTCACTGGGCGGGCCTCCTGCTCGGAGCTGGCCAGAGGAGCCGCGGGACCAGACCCTGCCAGCGGGATCAGTGACCGTGACTCAGACGACGGTCTTCAAGTCCTTCCAGATGTCGTCATCTTTGAAGGCCAACTTCAGCCTGCTGATGCTGCAAGGAGGAAGAGCACCGATCATCCCCTGGCCCATTGTCACGAGCACCGGGAACGCTGGGGAGGGGCTGGGAGATTCGGGGATTTGCATGAAAGTGATGGAAGCGGGCATGGGCTCCATCGCACCGCCCGTCCGGCGTACCGGCCACCTGAGTCAGTTCCCGGGAGGCGGCGGGCGTGGGGGGTGCGAAGCGGCCGACGGGCCTGCGGCCGTGCAGTCGCCAGAGCGCGACCGTCCCGTCCTGAGACACCGACATCACCAGGTCCGTGTCGGTGGCGAGTGCCCAACGCCCGGACGCGGCCGACGATGGCGTGCCGGGTTAACGCGGACCGCTGGCAAAAGCAGGACGTTGGTGTGACGCTTACCCCACTTCGAGCGCCAACATTGAGCGCAATTCGCCCACTGCTGGGCGCGCTTGCTGATCGAGCGGTACCGCCCGGATCACCATGCGCGCCGTCTCCTTGATGTGATTGGTGCGATAGACCGCAGGCAGTGAGTCGATCAAGGTCGCTGCGATCCGGGCTCCCTCATCTACCCCGCCGAGCGCAGCTGTGCTGATGGCTTCATGCAGTCGGGCGTTGACCCGGTATTGGTAGGAGCGGTCAGGGATGATCTTCAGCACGCGTTCGCGTGCCGTGTCGGCCGCCGCTTCATTTCCGGCATAGGCGGCCACCCAGCTTGCGGCGAACGGAACCTGGTCCGGCCGGAAGAAGTCCCACCGGTCGCCGGCGACGCCCCGATTCAGGTTGTCCTGCAACGCGTGGAGTCTCGCTGCCGCTTCCACGTGGCGGCCCAGCACGGCCAGCGCTTTGGCTTCGGCGGCCATGAGCCGCAGCCATGGCCGGCCGCTGACTTGGCGAGCGTTGTGGATCAGGCGCAGCACCGTTGCCGGCTCGCGCTGCCCGTACAGGCCGTGTATGGCTTCTTCGCCACGGACAAGGAGGCGCAATTCGACGTCTCGCGAGGAGTCGGCATGCTTCTTGGCGGTGCTCCACCAGCGAATGGCGCTGCCATGCTCGCTCATCCTGGTCAGCGCGTTCGCTTGAATGGCCGCCAGCAGCGCAGCCACACGGTGCAGTTCCGTCATCTGGTTGTCGGCCGTGCCGGCCATCTGCTCCCGCAGCAGGAAAAGGTCGATAGACAGGTCTTGCACGACCTGAGCGGGGGGTCGTGTGCGCAGTGCGTGGAGATGGTCGGCGCGAGCGATGTCCCAGTCGTCGGCACTACGGTGAGGCGTGGTCGTCAGATCCAGCCCTTGGCGCACTATCTCCTCGAAGCCGAGGACTCCGACGCTGGCGGCCAGTCCGAACAGCTTTCGCCGCTTCGTGGCTTCCTCCCCGTCCTCGTCGCGCACGTCATCTACAGCAAGAGTACGCACTGAGCCCATCTCGGCGGTAGAGGGATGAATCTTCGCAATTTGCCCTCGGTTCTCATCTCTCTCGAAAGCGGCAATAATTTCCCCGTTCGCTGCCACGGCCCTGTCGAGCGCGACCGCAGTCTGTTTTGTCGCGCTTCGACGGCCTTTTTCCAAGTCCTCCACGGTCGTCTTGCCCACGATGGCACGCCGGGCGGCCTCGCGGAGAGTCAAACGGGCATTTCTCCGGCAGCGGTACAGGATCTGTCCGAACGTCTCTTCGCTCATCAGTGTCCGCCCATCTGACCTGTGTCCGCGCTGTCCGCGGACAAGGTGCGGACTTTTGCGGACGCGCCACTACTAGATCTGACCGCTGGAAGTGACAAGGCTACTCGTGAGGCGGAAATCGTCAGGCTCAATCAAGGACGGCTTCCGCCTGAGATCGAAAAGCAACAACCCCGATTGGTTGTTCCTACCCCACTGGAGTCAGACTGTGCTCCTTCCCAAATCGTTGCCGGCCGAGCTTCTGCCGAAAGGCGCTGTCCTGTTTTCCTGGAGAGCACGTGAGAACCGCGATCGGGGCGGGGGCGGCGTGACTGATGAACCAGGAGTGGCCAGCACGAGGCTCACCGACGCGATGACCAGATTCGCGCCCGGGGCGATCGGCTCGATCAGCCGAGTCAGCCTCGACTGGCAAGCTCCTCATTTCGGCTACATCCACGGGCCGGTTCTCGTCGAAGCGTGCAACGACCAGCTCGGCACGCCCGTGCTCACGGTGCCATCAACGTCGCTCGCCCAGGCCCCCTGATCGGCCAGCGCTGGCCAGGTGCGACGGCTCTGACGGCTGCGAAACGCTGCCAGAGCAGATTCTCAGGCTGGCCAGCGCTGGGCTGGCCGTGAGGGTCCCGGCCTCCACGGCCACCCGCAGAAGCACCATCCCTGACAAGCATGTCCACCCGGACGGATGCGCCCTGAAGGCTCGCGTCGCCACGACCCGTTCGAGCCTGAATCGTCCAGTCATCCAACCCATACGGTGACCACATGACTACAGCTACAGATCAAGAGATGGCCAGCGCCGCCCGGCTCCGTGCTGCCATGGTGGACCAGCTCCGTGGCGGCGCGATCAAATCCGACGCAGTGGCCAAGGCCATGGCCACCGTGCCCCGGCACTTGTTCGCGCCCACAACAGACCTGGCCCAGGTATACGAGGCGAACACGGCGTTAGCGGTCAAGTGCGACAGCGACGGCAGGACCCTCAGCTCCCTGTCGGCTCCATACCTCCAGGCCGCCATGCTGAAACAGGCCGAGATCACCCCCGGCATGCGGGTACTCGAAATCGGCTCCATGGGCTACAACGCGGCCCTGCTTGCTGAGCTTGTCGGCCCGGCCGGGCACGTCACCTCCGTCGATATCGGCGGCGACATCGTCGAGCGAGCCCGCGCCCACCTTGCCGCCACCGGTTACGACCGTGTCGAGGTCGTGCACGCTGACGCCGAATACGGCGTGCCCGATGGCGCCCCTTACGACCGGATCATGGTCACCGTGGCAAGCCCGGACATCCCGCCGGCGTGGACGGCGCAGCTCGCTATCGGCGGCCGGATCGTGGTGCCTCAGAAGGTGAAGGGTGTCACCAGGTCCATTGCGTTCGACCGCGGCGGCGCCGGCCTGGTCAGCCGCAGCTACCGCCGGTGCCGCTTCGTCCCCATGCAAGGCGACGAACGCCCACAATCGTGCTCTTCGTTGAGCAAAGCCGTACGGCGGGCGGTCGGGCGGCCACGGCCGTCCGATCAAAGACCGCCGCGCAACCCCTGCCCGGAGCGGTCCGGCGAATTTGAACCAGGGAGGTGATATCAGTGACGACCATTTCCGGTGGCACGATCACCGAACTGTTCACCAACGCACTCGCCCTGACCGTCGAAGGTGACAAGGTCAGCCCACGCGGCATAGCGACACGTGAACTGCTGGACGTGCGCCTGCTGCTGACGGACCCTCGCGCGCGGCTGCTCGACGCCCGGCCCGGCCGCGTCATCAACGCCGCGTTCGCGGTCGCCGAAACCGTCTGGATCCTGTCCGGCGCCGACGGGCCGTGGATCTACGACTTCAACGGGCAGCTGCGGCAGTACGCCGAGAATGACGGCATCCTGCGCGGCGCCTACGGCCCACGCCTGCGCAGCTGGGACGGTAACATCGACCAGATCGCCCAAGCGCTCGCCACGCTGCGCGGCGACCCCGACTCGCGGCGCGCGGTCATCCAGCTGTACGACCCCGCCCGCGACGCTGGCGGCCACCGTGACGTGCCCTGCACGCTCGGCTACCGCTTCCACCTGCGTCAGGGACGGCTGCACATGGCGACGACCATGCGCAGCAACGACCTGTGGACCGGCCTGCCGTACGACATCTTCGCTGCGACGACCCTGCACGAGCTGATGGCCGGCTGGCTGGAGGCTGAGCTCGGCGACTACCACCACCATGTCGACTCGCTCCACCTGTACGACAGCGACCTGGACAAGGCGGCCACGGTCCTGGGCGGCGTCTGCACCGACGAGCGCAGGCTCCCCTCGCTGCAGACGCCTTGGGAGGGGTTCGACGCACTGCTCGATGACGTCCGATCCGGCCGGCCGGTCGGTCACCCGGGCTGGGACGCCATGTCGTCCGTGCTGGACAGCTACCGGCGGTGGAAGCGTGGCGAGCGTGAAGCCGCCGTGGCCGCCGCCGAGAGTGTCGACGGGCCGCTCGGTGAGGGACTGTGCGCCTGGTACTCCGTCCTGAAGGGCCGGTGATGTCGATGTCTCACGTCGTGCTCGGCATCTGTTCCTTCACTCACGACTCGGCGGCGGCTCTGCTCGTCGACGGAGACCTGGTGGGGTTCGTCGAGGAGGAACGCCTGTCCGGGGTGAAACACACCCGCGCCTACCCCGAGCGGGCGGTCGCCTGGCTGATGAGAGACGCCGAGATCACGCCCGCGCAGGTGGACGCCGTCGGCTACAACTTCCGCAGCGCCGAGTATCTGAGGGTCATCCCGCCGGCGCTCGGCATGGCTCTGAACGCCTCCACCCGCGACCGCGCTCTGCCGCGCGCTGCCAGTTTCGCCAAGGTCAGTTACCGCACCGTCCGTCGGGTGCAGAGCTTGAGGCGGCGCTTCCCGCGCGCCCGCGTCCTGCCGCAGCTGCACCACCACACCCATGGGTTGTACGCGTTCGCCGCGTCCGGGTGGGAGGGCGCGGCCGTCCTGGTTGTCGACAGCCTCGGCGAGGCGCAGACGACCACCATCGCGCTGGGGCGTCAGCTGGAGCCCGGTCGCCCGACTGTGCGGCGCGTTCACGCGCTGACCGACCCGGCCTCGCTCGGCTACGCCTACGGCGGCGTCACCGAGCACCTGGGGTGGCGGCGAAGCGACGAGGAGGGAACGGTGATGGCGTTGGCCGCCCTCGGCGACCCGGCCCGGTTCCGTGCCGTGTTCGCTGACGCGATCCCGCTCACAGCGGCGGGGTTCGCGTTGCACCCGGACTACTTCGCGCTCAGGGTGCTGTCGTCGGCGTTCCCCCGCCTGACCCGTCGCTTCGCGGAGGAGACGTGTCCGCGCCGTGCGCCGGCGGCCGCGATCGGCCAGGTGCACCAGGACCTGGCTGCCGCGCTGCAGGAACGTACCGAGCAGGTGATGCTGCACCTGGCCGGCCTGGCAAGGTCCGGCACCAAGATGAGGCGGCTGTGCCTCGGCGGGGGCGTCGCCGCCAACTGCGTGTCCGTCGGCAGGATCGTCGAGGCGGGCCTGTTCGAGGAGGTGTTCGTGCCGCCGGCCCCGGGCGACGCGGGGACGGCGATCGGCGCCGCCGCAGCCGTGCACCTAGGCCGCAGCGCGGCGCCGTTGAGCGGGATCGCAGGCGCGTGCTACCTCGGGCCCGCGTTCGCCGGCCAGGTGCCGGACCTGTCGCGGTTCACCGTCAGCCAGATCGACGGCGACGTCGCCGAGGTCCTCGCCGAGCATCTCGCCGACGGGCGGATCGTCGGCTTGTTCCAGGGTCGCGTCGAGGCAGGGCCTCGCGCGCTCGGCAACCGGTCGATCCTGGCCTCGCCGCTGAGCCCGGGGGTCGTCGCGCGGCTGAACGACACGGTGAAGTTCCGCGAGCCGTTCCGGCCGTTCGCGCCCATGGTGCTGGCGGAGCGGGCTGGCGAATACTTCACCCTCGGCCAGGAGGCGCCGTTCATGTCGATGGCGTCCGGTGTGACGGAGCTGGCCCGCCGGCAGATCCCCGCGATCGTGCACGACAACGGCACCGCACGCCTGCAGACCGTCACCAAGGACGGCAACCCGTTCATGCACGCCGTGCTGACCGCGTTCGCCCGGCGTACCGGCGTACCCGTCCTGATCAACACCTCGCTCAACGTGAAGGGTAAGCCGATGTGCGGCACCCCCGCCATGGCGCTCGACTGCCTGGCGAGCAGCGGCCTGGATGCCCTGCTGATGGAAGGCCGGTGGATCACCGCATGAGAATCGGCTACAGCTTCTGGGGGTTCCTCGGGTCGGGCATCACCGACACGCCGGACGGTGGCCGGAGCCACCGGCGGGCTTTCATCAACGCCATCCAGGGCGCCGGTCACGACGTGGTGTTCCTCCAGCCGAACCGCGACCTGCTCGAAGCCGGCGACCGCGTCGCCGACCGGTACGTGTTCGACGGCGGCCTGCCCGGCATCGACGTCCTGTTCACCGAGTGGCGATGGCCGATCGACGGGCGCAATACGACGGCCTGCACCGCCGACGGGCACACCTGCGACCTGCACCGGCAGACGGAACTACTCGACCACTACACGCACGCGCTCGGCACGCCCTCGATTGTTTGGGATAAGGACCGGATGCTCCCGCTGAAGGACCCGCTCCGCCGCCACCGCGGCGTCGTGGTGTGCGAGGCCGCGTTGGCTCCCACACCTGGTGCTCGCTCGCTGCTGTTCCCGGTCGACGACGCCCTCCTGGCCGAAGCCGACCCGGCGGGGCTGGCCGCGCAGCCGCGGACCTTCACGCTGGCGTACGTTGGCAACCAGTACGACCGCGACGAGGCCTTCGACCGCTACTTCGCTCCTGCGGCGGCGCATGTGCCTCACCAGGTCGCCGGCAAGTGGCCCAACGCCGGTCGCTGGCCCGGCGTGCACTTTGTCGGCAGGGTGCCGTTCAGCGCGGTGAGCCGGATCTACGCCGAGTCCGTGGCCACGGTCCTGCTGCTGCCGGACCGGTACGCGGCCGTCGGCCAGATGACACAGCGGATTTTCGAGGCGGTTTTGGCCGGATGCGTGCCGCTCGCCCCGTCCACCATCGCGCATGTCGACCAGTTCGTCCCGGAGCAGCTGATCGTCGACGACGGCGAGGACGTGCTCGCGGCGGTGCACTGGCTCGTGTGCAACGCCGGCACCGCCGAGCACGCCGACCTGATCGCCGCCTGTCTGGCCAAGCTCGACGTGTTCCAGTTAAGCCGCCAGGTCCAGGCGCTACAGACGATCCTGGGCGAGCTCGACGCTCCCCGCCCTCAAGCCGCCCGGGCGGGCCGATGATCAAAACACCTCAGGCCACAGCCTCTCTGGCAGAGCCCGTCACGACTATCGTGGAGCACCATGCAGATGAACCGCGTCGCCATCGTCGGGTCCGGCGGGAGCGGCAAATCCCACGTGGCCCGGAAGCTCGGCCGCCTGCTGAACGCACCGGTCACCCATCTCGACGCGGTGTACTACGACGACGAATGGACACCGCTGCCGAAAGAGAAGTTCGAGGCGGCCCAGCGGGAACTGGTGGCGAAACCGCGCTGGGTGATCGACGGCAACCACAACTCATCGCTGGCCATCCGGCTGCAGGCGTGCGACACCGTGGTGATGATGGACGTCCCCACGTGTGCCGCCCTATGGGGAATCTTCTCCCGCCAGATCCGCCACGGCGCGGGACAGCACGACTCCGGCGTCTACAACCGCATCCACTGGGGCGTGGTTACGTACGTGGCGACGTATCGGCGCCGCATGCGCCCCAAGGTGCTGGCGAAGATCGACGAGTTCGCCGCCGGCAAGCAGGTGGTGTTCCTGACCAGCCGCGCCCAGACGCGCCGCTGGCTGCAGCGGGTGGGCGCCAGCCGCTGAGGCGCCGTGACGGCGCGGCCGCGGGGCACCCCGCCGCGCTCTCAGGGCGGGAGAGCCGGTCGTGACGTTCACCAAGCTGTACGCCTCCCGCGAAGAGCTCGAACAGACCCTCGCCCACTACACGTGGCTGAGCCGGAACGCCGGACAGGTGCGGCTCCCCGACATCGAGGCGGTGCACGCCGACCGCATCGACTTCGCGTCAGTCGAGGGCCGTCACGCCGCCATCGCCGACGCCCCCGCCGTGGCGTACGAACTCGGCCGCGCCCACGCCGCCACGTGGACGAACGATCTGCACCGGGCGGACCTCACCGCGGCGCACCTTCTGACGGGCGGCTGCGAGCTCGCCGGGTTCGTCTCCCCGCGCGTCGCGGCGCTGCGCCGGCTGCGCGACGCCGGGCGGATCACCGCCGGGCAGGTCGCTGCCGTGCAGCCGCTCCTCGACGTCAGCCCCGACACCCCGGTCGCGTTCTATAAGGACACCAACCCGCGCAACGTGCTCATCACCGGCGACGGGCCCGTCATGATCGACTTCGACAGCATGTCTCTGGCACCGTTCGGCTACGACCTGGCCAAGCTGCTGGTCACCCTGGCGATGACGCACGGCAGTCTGCCGCTCGACACGTTCCTGTCGACGTTGGCCTTCTACAACAGTGCGCTGATCGACGCTGGCCTGCGGCCCGTCCCCACCACCGAGGTGCTCGGCTACGCCGAGCTTCACCACCTGCTCACCCTGTCCTATCTCGGCAGAGGCGGATACCAGCATCTGTGGCCGGACGTCCGCCCCCTCCCACAGGAGCTGAAATGATCACCACGGAACTCGTCTTCGCCCGCCACGGTCAGGCGCAATGCAACGCTGACGGCGTCGTCGGCGGCCCCCGCACCTGCACCGGCCTGACCCACCTCGGCCGCCGCCAGGTCGCCCTGGCCGCCGAGCGCCTGGCCGCCGAGCACGCGGCCAACCCGTTCACCCGCCTGTACGCGGGCCCTCGCCTGCGGCTGCGCCAAAGCGGCCGCATCCTGGCCGACGCCCTGGACCTGCCGCTGAGCGTCAGCGAGTCGCTGGAAGGCCCCAACCATGGGGATGCCGACGGCAAGGTGTGGCACGAGGTGAAGACCGCGTTCCGCGGCGGCCCGCACGCCCACCCCGACCAGCCGTGGGCGGCAGGCTCCGACACCTGGAACGGCTACCTCCAGCGCGCCGGCGCGGCCGTCGCCGACCTGGTGCGAGCCCACCAGGGGGAGCGGGTGCTGTTCGCCGCCCATGGCGAGACCGTGCTCGCCGCGCACGTCCTGCTACTCGAACTGGGCGCCGGCGTGCGGACGAGCTTCACCGTCGACCACGCCTCGATCACCCACTGGCAGCTGCACCGCGACCGGTTCGGCGCCGAACGCTGGATGCTGCAATGCCACAACGACAGCGCGCACCTGCACGCGCCGGCACGCCCATGACGCGCACCGACGACGACCTGCTGGCGGTGGCCCGCGACCAGCTCGGCCCCGTCACGCCGATTCAGCGCTTCGACTTGCCGTCGCGGGTGCAGCTCCTCGTCGCCGGCGACGGGCAGCGCTACATCCTGAAGCGGCACGACCGGCCGGGCCGGTACCGCGCCGAAGCCGACGCCTACAGCAGCTGGGTGCCGTCCCTGGGCGGTAACGCGCCGACGCTGATCCACGCCGACCCGGACAGCCTCTCGCTGCTGCTGACGGTCGTTCCTGGGCGGCATGCCACACAGCTGCAGGAGGGGTCGACAGGTGAGCTGCGGGCTTACCGCGAGGCGGGCCGCGTCCTGCGGCTGATCCACCAGGCGCCGCCGGGCCCGCACGCTGGCACCCGCGCGCCCGCCCACCTCGCCGAGCGCATGCGCTGGTGGGCGGGCCGGGCGCACTCGGCGGCCCTAATCTCGGCCTCGCACTTGCATGCCCTGCACGCGTGGGCGGACCGGATGGCCGCCGAGACGCTCGAAACGGCCGTCTGCCACCTCGACTTCCAGCCGCGCAATTGGATCATCAGCCCTACGGGGCAGATCGGCGTGTTCGATTTCGAGCACAGCCGCCTGGACGTCCGCGTGCGTGACTTCAGCCGTCTCGAACACCGCTTCTGGGGGCATAACCCTGGCCTGCGGGAAGCGTTCTTTGATGGCTACGGCTGCTCCCTCGGCCCTGCCGAGCAGGACCTACTGAGGCGCTTCGGCCCCCTGGAAGCCGTGACCGCGATGGTGCGCGGCTACGAGACAGGTAATACCGAGCTTCTTGCCCATGGCTGCACCCTCATCGCCGACCTCTACTGACCGCGAAGGGACCATCATGACGACCTCGGTCAGCTCACACGATGCCGACGCGCTGCTTGTCCGGCGAGTCGTTGTCACCGGCGCGGCCGGCTTCATCGGCTCACACCTCTGCCAGGCGTTGATCACGCGAGGTGTGACCGTCATCGGCGTCGACCGGCGCGACCCGAGCCGGCACTCCATCGCCGCGCAGAACCTGGCCGACATCCGCGACCATCCGGCGTTCATCTTCGCCACCGGCGACCTGCGCACCTGCGCCATCGAACCGCTGCTGATCGACGCCGACGTCGTCTTCCACCTGGCCGCCATCCCCGGCGTCCAACCCTCGTGGGGAGCCGACTTCGACGACTACGTGGCCTGCAACGTGTCGGCCACCCAGCGGCTCATGCACGCCGTCACCAGGCTGCGCATTCCACGCCTCGTCGTCGCGTCCTCCTCCAGCGTGTACGGCGCGACCGGAGGACGGCCCAGCGCCGAAACGGACCATCCGAAGCCCGCCTCCCCATACGCCGTGACCAAGCTCGCCGAGGAGCAACTGTGCCTGGCGCACGCGGCCCGGTCCGAGTGCGCCACCACGGTGGTGGCGCTGCGGTACTTCACCGTGTACGGGCCGCGCCAGCGCCAGGACATGTTCGTTCACCGACTGCTGACCGCGGCCTCGACCGGCGCGACCCTGCACATCTACGGGGACGGCAGGCAGCGGCGCGATTTCACGTATATCGACGACGCGGTCGCCGCGACCGTCGCCGCCGGCACCGTGTCCCTGCCGAACAGCGTGATCAACGTGGGGGCCGGGACAACAACGCGTATCAATGACGTGGTGGAACTCGCTCGCCGGATCACCGGCGCCCCAATAGACGTGCGTTCGACGAGCGCGCGCAGCGGCGATGTGCCCGTCACGCATGCAGACCCGTCCTGCGTACGTCACCTGCTGGGCTGGGCTCCGGCCACTGACCTGCTCACCGGAATGACCGCGCAACGCGGCTGGCTGGCTTCCAGCCGACCAGTTGCGGCGGAGGTCATCTGAGGTTCCTGGTCTCACGCGCGTAGTGTCTCCATGGCCCGGGCAGCGTGGGCGGGAACCGATCGACCTGTAGCGGCCAACTTGTGGACAGGGCTAACATGCCCTCTGACCTGCAGGAGAGTCCAGCAGCCCTAGTAGCCATCGGGGGACTTGATCCAGGTGGTCGTCGTCGAGGGCGAGCTTACTCACTCTCCTCCAACAAGAAGGTGGAATCAGCTGCGGCGACGACGCGCAACCTCCCTGAGTCGTGACCGCCGCGGCGCCTCAGTCCGGTCCGGCCTCTAACTCGGTGTCGCGAGGTACCGCGTCCGAGTTGCGCTGATACGGCATCGGGTGGTCCACCGGCAGCCGCGCTTGCGGGCGACATCGGCCGAGACCTCCGCCACCAGCTCGGGCTCAACGCGCCGATAGGTGATCGGGTCGCTCCCGGGCAGACCCGTCCAGCCGGCGGGCCGAGCACAGGCGTGACCCACGGCAGCGGCAGCCCATCATGCTGAGGACGCGACCAGCCGGCCGGGCAGGCGTCGACTCCCGTGGCCCGCTCGGCCGCGTCCTGCCGCCGCCACACCTGATCTGGTGGCGGCCTCCTGCCCGGTGCGGCGGGCATCGTGACGGGAGTCGGCCGCGCCGGGGGCGGCGTGCTCATCATCGGCGCCCATCTCCTGCCTGGCTCTGACCAGCTCGAGGCGGCGTGGCGATGACGCCGCCGGATGACGTTGCAGCCGAGGACAGAACGGCGTGGCCAGTGTCGGTGAGCAGGTAACGCATGCACGGCCCGGGCGGCGGCAGTTCCAGCCAGCCGCGCTCGAGCATCGGCGTCCACCAGTCGCCGCGCAGGTAGGGTACGCCGGGCTGAGGTTGCCGGTCAGGCAGCACCTGAATCTCGGGCGGGTTGAGTCGCGCACCGGTGTGCTCGTCATAGAAGCGGCCGCGTACCCACAACGTCAGATGGCCGTCGGCGACGTGCTCGAGGGTTCGGCGCAACGCCTCCTCCGCGCGCGGGTCGAAGCCGTGAGGTGTCATCGCAGCCACCCGCTCACCCTGACGCAAGCGCCCCGGCATGCCGGCCATCGGCGGCCGCACCGCCGCTCGGGATCCCGCCGCGGCGAGGCCTCGCCGTGCGTCGACGCTGTCGCCCTCATCGTGGCGCCCCGTCGCCTTTCCGCGCAGCCAGTTGTTCCCGACGACTGGCCAGCAACTCGGCCAGGCCGGCATGCAGAGCCGGCCAGTCGCGTGTGTCGGGGTAGACGGCCCCGGCGGGCAAGACGCCGGCGATGAGGCTCATCCGGATGGGCACGTGGTAGGGGCCGACGACGGCCAGGACGACCTGGACAATTCCAGAGATGGTCAGAGCTCCACGCTGGCCGGCCCACAGCGGGCCGAGGTGACGGCCACGGATGTCGAGCCAGGCGGAAACGCGGTCCCGAGCGATCGGTGGAAGGGGGGACTATGCGGACCTGGCCGCCCTTGCCATGCAGGCGGATCGTGTCGGTGCGGGCGGTAATCGCGATGTCATCGACCTCCAGCCGGGCGCACTCCTCCTCGCGGGCTCCGGTATACAGCAGGATCGCAATGATCGCCGCGTCACGAGCGCCGCGGCGGGCGGCGGCGCGTTCAACGGCACCCTGCTCGGTGCTGGTGAGGGCGTCGGGCTCGCCGGGCTTGGGGGCAGTGGCCCGTTTGATGCTGATACGTAGCCCCATCTGGGCGTACATCAGGGTGAGCGCGGCGATCCCCTGGTTGATGGTGTTGGGTGCGGCACGGCCGTCGATCCGGCTCTGGCGCCAGGCGGTGACCGCGGCCTCGGCGCCGACGACATCGGCGAAGGCATCGTCGTGCCCTGCGCCGGGGCCGGCCAGCCACCTCATGTAAGTGCGGCCTGCCGCTTGTAGGCCTTGACCGTGTTGGCCGACAGCTTGCACCGATCGAGGTGTCGATGCAGGGCGGTCAGCGCCCGGTCGGCGACCGAAGCGACGTCGCCGGCATCGGGGCGCAGCGCCACGACCTCGGCGCTCAACGGCCGCTGGCTTCCGGCCCGTGCCCTTCGTCGCCGGGAGCTGTCGGCGTACTCATTGGTGTGCAGAGGTGCGTACGAGTATTCGGGCTCTGTCGCTGATCTTGTGACGCGGAACGTCAGTCCCGAAGCAGGATCTTCTTCCTGAGAAGGTCGAAATTCGCGCGGCCATATCCCTGCCGCTTGATCAACTTAACTCGCGTGTTCTGCCCTTCGGCCTGCCCGGAACTCCAGGACACTGACAGACCCGCCGTCACCGCTTCCAAATCGAGAGCAAGACCGTCGGCGTACTGGACGAGCGTGGGCAGGCCGCTGCCACGGACGTCGTCGATCCAGGCCGGGAGCCGGTCCCCGCGCAGATCGCGCATCATGGTGGCGAAGCTGCGCACGTGCCGGGTGACGGCGTCCAGTTCCGGGCAGGCAGCGCGGATGTCCTTCAACGTCACGGCGTCATCGGGGCGGAGGTCATCGGGATGGATCATGATCCAGCGGGTGACCGTGCGCGGACGCGGAATCGGGCGGGGTGGCGGCGGGGCCACCGCGTTGCTCTTGAGCAGGCGCACGTACCAGTAGACGGGACTGGGGCTGCCGCGGTAACTCTGCGCGGCAACCTCCCGAAACAACTGCGAGGCATTGTGACAGCCATCGATGGTGACACGCTGATGTAGGTAGGGCTTGAAGGCATCCAGCAGCGTGCGCCGATGCGTGGCCGAAGCCAGCAGCTCTTCCAGGCCGGCGGCTCGAGCGTAGCGGCGCACGGTGTAGTAGTTGAGCCCCAATTCGCGGCTGATGCCCCGCAACGAGCGGCCGTCAGCCACCAGCCGTTGAACCGCCTCGTAGCGTTCGATGGTGCGGCTCACCAGGCGGCGCGGCCGGCCGTGCACATCAAGCATCCCATCACGCGGCACGGGCACCTCGTCGGGCACCTCGCCGAGGGCCGGGGCCGGTGTCGTGCCGTCCTCGCCGGAACCATCGGAGCTAGCAGCCTCATCGAGGGCGGTCTTGACGCACGCATGGTGGGAACGCACGGCGGCGTCGACCGCCTCGGCCAGGTTGTGGTACAGGTGCCAGCGATCGGCCACGTCCAGCGCCTGCGGAGCTCCGGTTCGGATGGCCTCGGCGGTCAGCACGACATGGCCGTCGGGCTGGTAGCGGGCGCTGCCGTCGGCGCCGTCCGGCCAGTACCGCACCCGCTCGCCCAGGCGGGCCTGGCCAGCAGGGGCGCCGCGGTGCCGGGCGGTGCCGGGTCCTCCCTCAGCAGTCGGCCGGCTTGGCCGAGGTGCCAGCGTCCGGCGCGAAGGTGACGGGTGTCGCTGGCGGCAGAATCGCTGCCAGCGCTCCCGGGCGCGGGCGGCGAGGGTGTTGCCACTGTGCCGGGGCGTCGCCGCTCACCGCGATCTCGTATGCCGCGTCCCTGCTGTTGTTGTTCACGAACACCCTGCTCCTCTGCCAGCGGTGCAGCCGAATGGGACGATGGGGCTGCTCAAGGATGGTCCGGTGGTGGATGTGCTCGATCCGGCGGCCGGTCTTCTGCCGCGTGCGAGCGAGCGCATGTATGTCGAGGTCGGGCACAGCCCTCCTGCTTGCCCCGTTCCGGGTGCGCCGGGCGTGCGCGCTCACGTGCGTGGCGGCTCTTCCTGGGCGGCCAGGTCGGCTTCGAGCTGGTAGGCGGCGTGTCCGCCGAGGTCCTGATCGGGGTGGTTGTAGCGCATGGTGGTGGCCAGGTTGGCGTGCCGGGCGGCGCGTTGCACCTTGTCGGGGGCGAGGCCGAGGGCGAAGGCGTGGGTGATGAAGGTGGAGCGCAGCATGTGCGGGTACAGCTCTGCTGCGCGCTCCTTCGGAATGCCGCCCAGCGGGGCGGCCTGGCGCAGCGCGTCGCGGACCCACCAGCGGTCAATGGGCCGGCCGCCGGGCTTGCTGAACAGCAGCTCCGTGGCGGGCCGGTCATCCAGCAGCGGCTTGAGCAGATCCGTGGCCAGTTTCGGCAGCGGCAGCAGTTCCTCGGTGCCGCCCTTGTTGCGGAAGGACACGGTCAGATGCCGGGCGCCGTCGAAGCCGACGATCCAGCGGATGTGGCCCACGGTCAGTGCGGGCAGGGAGCCGCTGCGGGTGCCGAGCCCGGTCAGGATGGCCACCGCGGCGGCCGCGTCCGGGCGGCTCTTGGCGAGTTTGCGCAGCCCGTCGCGTAGTTGTCCGGCCTCGGCCTTGGACAGGGGGAAGGTGCGGCCCGTGCGGGGCGTGGGCGGCGGTTCCACGTACATGGCGGGGTTGTGGCCGGTCGCCCGGCGCCGGTGGGCGTATGTGAAGAAGCTGCGCAGCGCGGTGATGCGCTTGGCGACCGTGGTGGCCGACAGCGGGGTGCCGGGTTTGCGCACGCCGTGGCGGAGCCGTCCGCTCAGTGCATCGTCCTTGTATGCCTTGAGATGATCTTCGGTGACGGCTAGCAGCCCTGCGGGGCGTCGCGCGGCGTCGAGTGTGTTCATCCAGACCAGGAACCCCGACAGGCAGCCCAGGTAGGTGCGGCGGGTCTCGGCGGTGTCCTGCTCTTGCAGCCAGGTCGCCGCGGTGTGCCAGGCGGCCGGTTCGAGCGCGTCGACGCGGTCGACGTCGTGCCCGGCCACCTCTCCCCCGTCGCCGCGCCGACGCCGTGGCGACAGCCCGGTGATCTCGCCGACACTGCGCACCTGCGCCTGTGGCGGCGCCGCCGCCTGGCCGAACCGGGGTCCGGCGGCCTCGGGCAGACCCGGGCCCGCCGCGGCGTAACCGTTGCCGTGGTGCGAGCCGCTGTCGGGCCACAGGATCGCCGTGGGCTGCAACGGCTCGCCCTCGTCCTGGCTGGCCAGGGCCGCGGCACCGCGATCACCGGCGGCGCGGGAACCGGCTGTGCCCTGGCCAGGTGGCGGCGCGCCCGGCGTGAGGGCGTCGGAGGTGACAGCGACGGACGAGGACGGGAAGGCCTGTGAGGTGGTCATGATCGTGCCGGCGTTTCTGTTGTTCTGGGCAAGGGGCGGCCAATGGGTCGCCAGGCGTGGCCGGACGGCCCTTCGCGGAGCGCGTCGGCGTTGTCGGCGAGGTTGATGCCGCCGCCGGTGATGACGGCGTCTAACCCGCGCAGCGCCTGCTGTTCGCGCCGGTAGTCGTCGGTGAGGGCGATGCCGAGGTAGGCCAGGCCGGCCCCGTCGGGCAGGGTGGAGTCGATGACGTGATCGCTCTCGGCGCTGACGCACCAGGCGTGGTCGAAGGCGAACGGCACGCCGTCGGCCAGCACCATGCCCTCGACATACAGCAGGTCGGCGTGCTCGTCGGCCATGCGGCTGGCGGTGGTGAAGCATGTGCCCGGCGGGCCCGCGGCGAACCTGGGCGGCCGTGGTGCCGGGGTGAACAGGCGGCCTTGGGCCAGGAGCAGCTCGGCCAGGCTGGCGTAGCTCCAGGTGTCGCGCTGCCCGGCGTGGACGGAGCGCCACAGTCCGGCGATGGCGCCGGCCTGCTGCAGCAGTTGTTGTTCCGCCGCGCGGCTCATGAGGCCGGCTCCTGCAGGAGTGCGGTGAGCGCGCGTTCGCGCTCAAGGTCGCGCTGCTCCTGCGCGGCATCGGGAATGCGGGGCGGTATCCGAGTGCAGGCCACGCGGATGCGATGGCTGGTATCGGGTTTGAGCCGCCAGTTGCCAGGGACGGGCTGTCCAGAATCACTTCCCAGCCGTCGTAGGGTGCGGCGAGGTAGGCGGTGATGGACCTTTCGACGGTGGCGGCCGTCGTCGGATCGCTCAGGTCGTCGAAATGCGGGGCGAGCGCCTGGACCACCTGGCGGGCGTAGCGGGCATGATCGGCGGATCATGGGCGACTCCTTGAAGGCATGGGGCGATGAGCGGGCGTCGGCGCCGGCGCTGCGGGCGAGGGATGACGATGCGGCTCCAGCAGACGGGCCGCGGCCGAGGTCCCCACCTGCGGTGCTCTCGCGCGCACCTGCGGCGCGAGTTCCCAGCGCTGCCAGCCGGCTTCAGGTTGTTCGGCCAAGGGATGGCCCTTGTGACGCAGGTCGGCGCGGGTCACCTCGGCCAGAAGCAGCCGCGGCGACAAGCCTTCGCACACCGTCAGCGACAGCAGTGCGCAGCGCCGGTGCAAGCCGGCATCGGTGACAAGCTCGCCATCGGTGTCAGCCAGGACCAGTACCTGGACCGGCAGGCCGAGCCCGCAGACCTGGCAGAGCCACTCGCGCTGGCAGGCCAGCAGCCGGCCACCATGAATCTGCGCCCAGTACGCCACACCGTCGAGCACGGGCGTGATCCACGGCAGCGGCAGCCCATCCTGCTGAGGGCGGGGCCAGCTGGCCGGGCAAGCGTCGACGCCGGTAACCTGCTCGGCCTCATCCTGCAGCCGCCACACCTGGCCAGGCGGCGGTCGCCGACCCGGCGTAGGCGTCGACTCGGTGGCGGGCCCGTGCTGCGATGGTGAAGGTGTGCTCGTCATTGGACTCCGTCTCCGGCTAGACGCGGACCGGCCTGCGGCGGTGTGGCCGAACGGACGCGGTCGGATGGCTCGGTGGCGGCCGCGGACAGCACTTCACGGCCAGCATCGGTGAGCAGGTAACGCATGGACGGCCCGGGCGGAGACAGCTTCAGCCAGCCACGCTGGAGCAGCGGCATCCACCAGGCGCCGCGCGGGTCCGGCACGCCGGGCTGCGGCTGCCGGTCGGCCAGCACCTCGATCTCGGGCGGGTCCAGCCGTGCGCCGGTGTGCTCGTCGAAGGAGCGGCCACGCACCCAGAGCGTCAGGTGGCCGTCGTCGATGTCCTTGAGCGTCCGGCGCAACGCCTCTTCCGCGCGCGGGCCGAAGCGGGGAGGTGTCATGGCCGCCACCTGCTCGCCGTGATGTCGGTGCGCGGGCGTGCCTGGCCTCGCGCCGCCGGCCGCGCCGCCTTCATCGCGGTGCTCCGTCGCGTTCCCGCGCGGCCAATTGCTCCTGGCGGCGGGTCAGCAGGTCGGCCAGGCTGGCGTGCAGGGCCGGCCAGTCGCGGGTGTCCGGGTAGACGGCCTCACGCGGCAGGGCGCCCGTGATCAGCGCCATCCGGGTAGGCACGTGCTGTGGGCCGACCACCGCCAGCCAGCCCGCCAGTTCTCGCCACGAGGTGTCAGTAGTCGCCATGCGATGTCAGCGCCCTTCTCCTGCACCCGCCGGGCGCATCGCCACCAGGCCAACGGTCCTGACCAGCGGCTGAAGGCGGCGATCCCTTGCCCGAACGCGCACCGGTCACAGCAGCGCGCGCTGACACCCTGTGGCACAAGTCCAGGACAGGTTCGCGGCACTCCGCGTCCTGTGCCGACGGAGCCACGCGCGATGCCGGAAGGGGCTTGTCGGGCCTCGGGCTACGGCGTAACGTGACCGGCGGGTGGCGCTGTGCGCCGCCGCTCGATCGCCTGATGGGCCTTCGGCCGCCGCATCGCGCGGCCCGGGGGAAGGATGGCAGGGTTCTCCCCCTGCCCGCGGAGTGAAGACATCCTCCGCTCGTGCCGGGCATGGGATCGGGCGGCGCGCCAAGCACCGCGGCGGCTGAACACGCCCGCGTTGATCTTGAACCGGGCCAGGCCTGCGTAGTCACCCTCATCCCTCCCTCCTTCCCCTTCGGTTGCATGCTTTCACAGAAGGAGCATTCTGTGAAGCCTTACGCGTTCATAACGCGGAACGCTAAACAAATCGCGTCATCTAATACGCGCAATATGTTGATCTTGAGGTACGCTCAACGCATGATCGACGACGACGCAGAACCGGCGGCCGTCCCGAGGACGGGGCCCGGCGAAGAGCTGCGCTGCGGCAACCCGGGCTGCGCGGAGCTGTGGGCCACGCCGGACGGCCTGCCCCGGTCGCTGGAATACAGCGGCGCCGGCCGCAGGCCCAAGCACTGCTCACGGCGCTGCACCAACGCCGTCAGCAACGCCCGCAAGCGCTCCCACGACCAGCGCCGCAGCCAGCTGCAGTCCACCTTCGCCGCCACGGTGGCCGAGCACCGGCCCGCCTTGACGGCTCTCGCCGAGACGGTCGGTGCTCAGCTGACCGCCGAGGTCGCGCTGCTGCACCGCATCGAGACCGAGCTGCTGGAGCGCATCGCCGACCTGGAAGAGCAACTCGAGGACGAGCGAGGGGTCGCAACGGAAGCCGAGCAGCGCGCCGCCGCCGCCGACGAACGCGTCCGCACGGCCGAACAGAACGCGCGCAACGCCGACGAACGCGCCGCGGCTGCCGAGCACATCGCGGCGCAGGCCGCCGACGCGCAGCGCACCGCCGACGACCGCGCGGACGCCGCCGAGCATCGCGCCCAGGCAGCCGAGCGGCGCGCAGACGCCGCCAAGGAGCAGGCCCGCACCGACCGCGCCCTGGCAGCCCAGGCCAACCGGCAACTCACCGAAGCGGCCGACCGGCACGCCGAACAGCTCCGGCAGTTGCGCACCGAGCACGACGTGGCCCTGGCCGGCCAGCGAGAACGGGTCGCCACGGTAGAGCGCGAGCTGGCGGCCCTGCAGGAGCGTCACCGCGCCGGCGTCGAGGAGCTTCAGCGGTTGCGCGACCGCGCCGAGGAGGCCGTGACCGCCGCAGAGCAGGCTCGCACCGAGACCGCCACGGTGCGCGCGCAACTACTTGCCGCGGAGGAGCGCAACACCGACCTTGCCCGGCAGGCGGAACAGGCTCGCCGCGAGGAGAGCGAAGCCCGCGATCTGCTGATGGTCCGCAACAGCCGGATCGAGAAGGCCGAACGCCAGCGAGACACCGCGCATGCCGCCCAGCGCGCCGCCGAACAGCATGCCGAGCGCCTGCAGCAGAGCCTGACCTTGCTCCTGCAACGACTACCGGACCCCACGCCCGGCAGCCCGCCCAGCACGCCGGACCCGGCCGGATCATGACCACCAGTGGACAGAGCCGCGCACGGCGCCCCCCGGCAAGGAAGGACGAGCACCTCATGGGACGACGCGTCGCCGAACGCCCCCGCCAACGGCAGGCGCTGCAGGAGCTTCATGCAACTGCCCGAAGTAGTCCTGCCAAGGCCTATGCCAGCAATCGTGCAACATCCCGGATCGACATGTCCGACCTCGAGCGCAATCTCCTCCAGGCTTCGTCCGGAGTACGGATTCTCGACTGGGATCAGTGGCCGACCGGTGCCCCCTATCTCCTGTTGACATCCTCGGGCGCGTGCGGCGACCACCCCAACCGGCCGACAGCCTGCCGCCTGTACGGAGCCGTCGCCACAGCCAACATGCGCTGCCCGCACGGTTGCACCGCGAGCACCACACTGTCAGCCGAGCAGCTGGTTGACGTCATCCTGCGTTCCTTCACGATCGGAGGGCACCGCGACTACGCCGCGCACGCCGACACCACGAGAACTCTGGTAGCCGATCCCCGGCTCGGCCCGCCATACTGCGGCTGTGGAGCGGTCACACCTCGGCCCGCCACGAGGTCGAGCGCGCTCAGCGCCATCACCTCGCCCCCCATGACGACATCCCCCGCCACCGACGAAGGGCAGCGAACGAACCTCATACCAGAAATGATCACTAACACTGCGCCGCCGAGTAACCGCACACCTCCCGGTGAGCCCCGTGCTGACGTGCGGGTGACCAGGAACCACTGACACCTCGCGGGCCAGTACAAGCCAGAGACGAAGCCCCCATGGCGTGTCAGCAGGAATGTGGCCGGAGGCGATCATCGCCTCCGGCCACATTCGCATGATCGCAAGGTGATCTACTGATCTGCCCTCAAGCGGATGCGGATCTTGTCAGGGGTGCGGCCAACACCATCAGTGCGCCCGCGTCCCCACCCAGAGCCAGGACAGCGCCGGGCAGCCCCTCGCCGGTGGCGAGCGCCCATGCGGTGACGGGTCTGGGCGCGGTGAAGCGCATCTGGCACACCCCCTGTGCCAGATCCCAGATCTGGATGACGCCATCGGCCGACAGCGTCGCGGCGCAGGAGCCGTCCGCGTCCGTGACGATGGACTCTATCGGGCCGAGCAGGCCCTCGGCCCGATGTCGTAACCGGCCTTGCCGCACGTCCCAGACAAGCAGCGCACTGTCGCCGCTGTCCGCCAGCGCGACACCGCCGTCAGCGCTGATGGCCACCACGCGTCCGGCATCGATCTCTTCCTCGAGGAGGGGAGCGCTCGCGGTGTCCCGGCTGATGGGCCAGACGCGGACGATGCCGTCCTTGAGGCCGATCACATGGCTCATGTCGTTGCTGATGGCGACCGTGGAGGTGACGGGCAGGTTCTGCTCGCTGTACGGGACGCGCTGCCGGAGTTTCCAGAGCTTCAGGCATCCGGCGGCGTCGATGGTCGCGGCACGATTCCCTTTAGGGCTCAGCGCCACCGCGACGACGACCGAGGTATGCCAGGACACTTGGTCGTGCAGCGGTAGCCGTCGGTTGCGTTTCATGTCCCAGGCACGAACGTGCCAATCGCTGCTTCCCGTTATGACGCGGGTGCCGAGCCGACTCACCGCCATAGCTGTGGGGGGCCTTGGGCTGGTGTCCCATTGGTCCAGCGAGCGGGCGAGCCTGCGGGCGCGGCGGGACCATCGGGAGGGGCCGGGTATCTCCCGCAGCACCGACAGCCCGTCGCCCAAGACCTCGACCAAGCCGGTGGGACCGCCGTAGTGGCCTAACGGGTCACCGGTTGGGAGATCCCACAAACGGATAGTGCCGTCCGCCCCGGCGCTGACGATCAATTCGTGGCGGGGCTCGATGGCCACGAAGTGGACGGGGCCGTTGTGACGGGCCGGGTCGATCGGAAGCGGGCCGTGGTCGGGATCGTGGTGCCAGTCCATCCAGATGGTACGGGACCAGTATCTGCCCTGCTCCTTGTCCTCCAGCGGGAAACGGCCCACGACAACTGGCCGGGCCAGACGCATGTTCCACAGGAGCGGACCGTCTCGGTACGGCGGTTCCACCGCCGCCCGCAAGACCGGATGGAGCCGTCCGAACGAATTCTCAACCGCTTCACCTTCGAGGTCCCAGACCCGCACGGCGCCGTCTGCACCACCGCTGAGAATACGCCTGCCCCTGACGGCGACCGCTCGCACCGCCCCGCCCGGCTGGCGAAACAGGTGCGTCTGGCGGCCGTCGCGCAGGTCCCAGACGCGCACGGTGGCGTCTGCGCCACCGCTGACTCCAAGACTGCCGTCCTCCGTGATGGCAACCGACCAGACCCGCCTGAAGTGGGCGTGTGAGCAGCGGATCTCCTGACCCTGCCGCTTCACCCACACGAACCCGGTCAGGTCGCGGATGATGGACACGCCGTCGGCACTGACCGCCTCCCATCGCGAGTACAGGCCATAGTGGTCCTGGTCGAGCTGCACTTGGGAGGTGGAGAGAGGGCTTCCCGTCGCCAGATCCCATGTGACGGTGTGACCGGTGGTATCGGTGGTGACCGCCGTCAGGCCGTCGGGTTCCAGAGCCACCCGAGCGATCGGCCCGGAGTGGCCCAGCAGGGTGCGTGTCAGCGCACGCGGCACGCGATTCGCCGTCCATATCGGCACGGCCGGCGAGGACGGTTCGTCCAGCAGCCAGTCCGCCGCCCTGTCGGCCAGATCGTCGTGGTCGCTCTCCAGCGCCTGCAGGCACAGTGCCTGTACCACGGCCACCTGCGGATCGTCCTCCCACCCGCCGAGCCGATGGCTTTCCCGGTACAGCACCTGGGCCAGCCTCGCGAACGCCGGATCGGCGGACACCGCGTCCGCCCGCCGCAGATCCTGGCCGACCCTGTTCACGCCGAGCGCGGCCACGGCCCTGCCCACGTATCCGACGTCGCCGTACAGCTCGGCCAGCAGACCGGGGGCGTTGACCGCTAGCATGCCGGGATAACTCTCCAGCAGATATCGGGGGGTCTGCTCAGGCCACCGCTGGGCCCGGAACCGTTCGGCCCAGCCGCGGATCGCCTCACGCAGCCGGCTCACCTCGTCCTCACCCAGCGCCGACTCGGCCGAGCCGCGCAGCGACTCGTGCGCGAAGACGTACCTGGCCTCGCTGCCCGTGGAGCGTTCGAGCACCCTGGCGACCTCCCGGTCCAGCAGTCGCTGAACGCGGGAGCGGCTCACGTCCAGCCCGGACTCGCGCAGCACGGCGTGGACGTCGTCGGCCGTGACGGGGCCTTCCGCCGCCACCAGGGCCGCCAGCAGCGACTCCCCGACGAGGTCGGCGGCGCCGGGGCCGAGCATGCCGTCGAGGTCGTAGGCGGCTCGCCTGGCCAGTTCCAGGGCATGGCGGCTCGGCTCGAGCGGCGTTCTGGGCGTCCGTGTCAGGGGGTGATCGATGAGGTCCACCGGGAGCTGCGGCAGCGGTCTGCTGGTGACGAGCAGGTGTGCGTACCGGCCCAGGTCAGCAGGCAGGAACGCGGCCACGCTGGGCTGCCCGCGCGACGGTCCGAGGTCCTCGTCCAGGCCGTCCACCACGAGCAGCAGATGCCTGCCCAGACGGCGGGCTCGCCCGGTGGCCTGCCGCCACAGCGAGGAGAAGCCCTCGCGGCTGCCGAGCCCGTCCGGGGCGACGCCGAGGAGCGCGGCGAGCTGCGTGGACACCACGCGCAAGAAGGCATGGGCATCGGCCTCACCCATGCGTCTGGACAGGAAGCAGGCCACGCAGTCCACGTTCGCCGGCGACGTGCGCAAGAAGTGGGCGAGCAGCGTGGTCTTCCCCGCCCACGGTCGGCCCACCAGCCAGACCAGCGGCTCGTGACCGGTCGTGAACCCGGCCAGGAACGCCAGCTCCTCTTCGCGGTCGAGGAGGTCGCCGGCGCCGAGCTCGGCGACGCGCTCGCGCAGGTATCCGTCTGAGGTCGAGCCCTGAGGGAGCTCGACGAAGTCGTCGCGGTCGGCGCCCAAGGCAGACCACCACGCCTCGGCGTCGGCCCGTCCGTCGAGCGCGGTCAGCGGCACCACCCCGAGCGCCTGGACGCCTTCCGGCCGGTGATGTTCGGTCACCACTCCGATCAGGATGCCGGCGCTGAACACCGCCGCACCGGACATGCCCGACCACTCGCTGTCGCCGCGACCGGCGGCGAGCACGCGTGGCGTGGCGGTGACGCGAAGCGTGAGCACGTCGCCGTCCAGGTTCTCCCCAGTGGCGATCTCCCCATTCACCTGGGCCGTCAGCCGCTCGCCCCGTTCCTTGTAGCGGGGGAAACCGACCGCCCAGCAGTTGCGGATCAGAGCGGCCCGTTCCCGGTTGAGGGCCCCGCAGGGCGGGGGAACCGCTTCTGTGGCGAGATCGGGCACCGTGAGGATGGCCACGTCGACCACGTCATCGCCAAACAGCGACACGGTGGCGTCGTACGTCACCCCGCGGACACGCACCATGAGCGCGCCCGGCCCGGTGACGTTGTGCGCCGCCGTGAGCACCGTGTGCGGCGCCACCACGTAGCCGGATCCTAGTGACCAGTCGGGCCTCGCCTCATCGCCCTCGTCGTGCAGCACCTCCACGACGAGGTCGGCGAGCGCTGGTCCGGCGTTCGCCGACACCTGTTATGGCTTCTCACGCCTGCGGCGGCGTACCTTGACCGGCTCCCCGTCCTGGTCCACGGGAGAACCGAAGGTCACGGTGACGGTGTGGACGTCCTCGCGAGTCACGCCGGCGCCGCCCTCGAACTCCACAACCCAAACTTTGAGCCCCCCGGAGCCACTCTTCTCCCGCGTCACCCCGACCTGGAATTGTAGTTCCACCGATTCGATGGGGAACTGGAGATCTTGATCCGCCCCCTGTTCCATGGCCGCGAGCAGCCCTGCCCGTACCTCCGCGATAGCCTCCGGCAATCCGATCTCTTCCACATCCTCTGTATCGCGCGGGGCCGACGGCCGTTACCCACAGTCGAGGCCGATCGGGGTGCTGCCGTCCGGCGCTCCCGCACCGTGGGGTCCCGGACAGGCAGAAAATCCAACGAAGCAACCTCTGACCTGCGGTGATCCTGGGCACCGATGACTAAGTCCCTGCGTAAGAACGAAGTAGACCCCGACCCGGGATGGGCAGAACGCGCAGGCGGCGCTCGATCCGACCGATCTCAGCCAGAACGGGCATCGACGAGCTCGAACCGATCGTCTGGCGTCACCTCGCCCGCCGCCCGTCCGCACCCCAGCCGGTCACACCGTCGCCCAGCACGTGCGCCCATCGCGGTGCTCAAGGTCTTCTTCGGTGGCTGTCGTATCGCCGCCACCTTGTGGTAACTCACGCTGCAGGATGCGCAGGCACAACACGCTCATCTCCAGCTCCTCCCGCCGGTTGGTGGCGATGTCACCGCCCTTGTCGTAGAAGATCACCGAATTCGCACCATTGGAGGACTCCACCACGTTGAGCCCTTCCTGAATCTCCCGCTGCAGCTCGCGAAGGCGCAGATAGCGGGCCACGAAGATGGTCTCCTGTGCCCGGCCGACCTCCAGCATGGCCTGGTAGGTCGGGTGAGAGGCGGACTCGGTGAAGCGGCGCAGGATCGCCTCGGTGGAGGCGGTGCCCTGCTTGATCGCGGTCGCGTACTTGATCATCTGGTCGTAGTTCTGCTCGATCAGGTCCCAGCGGATCGGCCGGGTCATCGCCGGCGTCAGCCGGGGGTACAGGTCGCTCTCGCCGCTCTCGACCCGGTACAGCTTGACCTTGTTGATCTGCTTGATGCGCGGCAGCAGGTCAAAGCCCAGGAGCCGGGTCACGCCGAACCCGATTTCCGTCTGGCCGTGGGAGTCGACATAGTTCCCTTCGACCTTCATGGTGGTGCCGTGCCGGACCGCACCCTCGATCATCGCGTGCACCTCCGAGGCCGAGGCACGCAGCGTCTGCGAGTGCACCACCATGGACCCGCGCTCGATGTGCCAGTAGATGAGGATGCCGCGGCCTCCATACCTGGAGTGCCACTCAGTGAAAATATTCTGATCGTAGGCGCGCACATGCGTGGAGTCGGAGGCGACCGTGGTCGTCCCCTCACCCCACAGCGCCACGTCCCGGGCGGCGAAGGTGGCGTTCGCGATGGCGATCGCGATGTCGGTGGCGACCTGCGGGGTCAAATAGCGGCGCCGCACGTAGCGGATCTCGTCCTCGCCGTGGGCGTGGCCACCGGAGGCCACGGCCCGGATCCCGGTGTTGGTGCCGTACCCGAAGATGGCCTGCCAGTAGGAGCGGAACGGCGAGCCAGGTTTAGTGTCACATCTGGTGACGCTGTACGGGATGATGATCGGCGGCGGCCCCGTCGTGATCTCTGGCGGGAGTCACTGACCAGCCGATATCTCTGCAGAAGAGGTGCCTGATGGCCCTGTCGACGATGACGGCGGAGCAGCGTGCGAAGGCGTTGGAGAAGGCGGCCGAGGCGCGTACGGCGCGTCGTGCGCTGTTGGCGGAGGTGGCCTGTGGCGTGGTGAGCGTGGCGGAGGTGTTCGAGCGCGGCGGGCAGGATCTGGTCGGCAGGACGCGGGTGGTTGCGGTCCTGCGGGCCGTTCCCGGATATGGGCCGGCCCGGGTCGCGGCGTTGATGGCCACCTGCGGGGTGGCGGACAAACAGCGTGTCGGCGCGCTGACCGAGCAGCAGCGCGAGCGACTTTTGCTGGCTTTGATCAGCTGACAGCGCCGGGACTGATCGTGTGGAGTTATCGCAGCTCTGCGTCCGGGTGAGGCTGGCTCTGCAGGCGGTGGAGAAGGTCGGCCTGCTCCGCTGTCGCCGCCATGCCCGGGCGGCGGATGCGGGCTCGGATAGGGCCGGGGAGGTCCTCTGCGTCTTGCAGGAGGGCGAAGTCGGCGTGTGCCGCCTCGACGGCTTCGGGGTAGGCCTGGGTCTTGTCGTGCTCGGCGAGGGCTCGGTAGATGCTGGCCAGGGACGGGTTCTCGCCCTTGCGTTTCCCGGTCGGGATGATCAGGTCCTGGCGGATGTCTTCGACGCGTTCCCCCAAAGCCTTGCGGCGCAGCACGGTGTGCAGCATGTCCTCGGTGATCACCGGGGGGCGGCCGCCGTGCTTGCCCTTGCGGGCGGCGGCGTCCAGGCCCTCCAGCGTGGCCTCACGGATGGCCTCGCGTTCGGTCTCGGCCATCGCGGCGAAGAACGCGAACAGCATGCGGCCTGGCCCGGCCGGGTCGTAGATGCCGGCCAGCGGCCCGGCGAGCATCTCCAGGACCAGGCCGTGCGCGGTGAGGTGGTCGGCCAGCGCGGTGAGTTCGGCGGCGTCGCGGCCCAGTCGCTTCATCTCATACACCGTCAGGATGACGCGGCAGTGCGGGGCGTGCGCCTTGATCTGGCGGGCGAGCGTGAGCGCCGCTTCGAATTGCGGGCGCACCTTGACCCGGGTCGAGATCTTCTCGGCGAAGATCTTCTCGCGCGGGATGCCGTGTGCGGCCAGCGCGTCCAGTTGTGACTGCAGTTCCTGGGTGAGGGCGGAGCAGCGGGCGTAGCCGATCCGGATGTCGGCCGTCGGCCCATCGTCACGCAACGGTGCGGGCGGCGGGGTGCCGGGCCGCCACGGCTGGCCGGGCCCGCGGTCGGCCGGGGTGATCACCCGCAGCAGCTTGGCCAGCCGGGGGATCTTGGTGAAGCGGCCGGTGTGGTAGGTGCCGGCCACCGCGCCCGAGCGCGACCGGCACGGAGAACCGGGCGTGACGGCGCATCGCGGGCACGGGTGACGTTCGACCTCATCGGCGTCACGGGTGCTTTCCTCGGCGATAGCGGGCAGATGGGCTGATTCGGCGTGTTCGCGGGGTTGAGGGGCCTCGGCCATGCTCCAGATGCTCTCACAAACATTTCCCAGAATCCGGGAATCCGCCGACTTGCATGAGAACGAGTTCTGAGAGGGAATCGGCCTCTGCGGCGATCGGAGTCGGCCTTGCGAAGCCGTCTGGTGATCTTCTCTGGCAATCGCTCGTTTCTGAGAACACGAACGCCTTGGCTCATTGACGGGGGCGCCTCGCCGGCGTCTACCGGATCTTGGACGACGAGGGCGGCGGGATCCCCGACCGGAAGCTCAACGCTCCTGTCCCGGGCGGCGATCACCCGGAATGGTCGCCGATGGGCACTACGGAGATGGTCGCTTCGGCGGAGGATCCGGGCACCAGGTGGATGGAGTCCCCCGGCTGGGCTGCGGCGAGCGCGTGGGGATGGGTGGCGGGGTGCGCGGCGGCCATGACGCCGTGTACAGCCGCTGTGATTCGGTCGCCGGCCTGGTCGGGGTCGGGCCGGCCGGCGTCGAGCCAGGCGATGACGGCCTCCAGGGTGAAGGCGGGGATCAGGTTGGCGGCCCAGTCCAGCCACGGCCCCTCGGGGATGACGCGCGCCAGGTTGCGTCGGCCGACCTCGCGGGAGGCGTTGGTGATGGAGTCGATCAGGTCCCGGAAGTCGGGCTCGCGGGCAGCATAGCGGAACAGGAGCCGGAACCCGTCGGGGTCGGCGGCGGCGGCGCGCAGCAGGGCCGGGATGGCGTCGTCGCCGAAGTCGTGGGCGCCGGTGGCCTCGGCCAGCCGGGTGCAGGCGCGGTCGAGCACCGCGCGGTACAGGTCGGCCTTGGAGTCGAAGTGCCGGTACAGCATCGCCCGGGTGAGCTCGGCCTCGGCGGCGATGTCGTCCAGGCCGGTGACGGCGTAGCCGGCGCGGGCAAAGGCGCGGGTGGCCGCGTCCAGGATCTGCTCGCGCCGCTCCGCGCGGCGCAGCCGCCGCACCGGCGGCGCCGCGACGGCTTCGCCGCCTGCTTCGGGGTTGCTCATCAGCCCTCCACTTGTAGAACACAAAGTATACATGTAGCGTTTTAGACGTCGAAGTATACAAATTCGCGTCTACCTGATGGAGGTCTCCATGCCGTCCGCCCCCGTTCAGTTGCCGTTCGAGCAGCCTGGCCCGCTGGAGCCGCCGCCGCTGCTGCGCCAGTTGCAGGCCTCGGGCCCCATCCACGCCGTCCGCACCGCGGTCGGTCATCCCGGCTGGCAGGTGACGGGGTATGAACAGGTGCGCGCCCTGCTGGACGACGCCCGGCTCGGCCGCGCCCACCCCGAACCCGAACGTGCCGCTCGGACGGGGGAGTCAGAGCTGTTCGGCGGGCCACTGGGTGGCTTCGACACCGAGCAGGCCGACCACCGCAGGATGCGTTCGCTGCTACAGCCGCACTTCTCGCCCAAGCGGATGCGCGCGCTGCGCGGCCGTGTCGAGCAGCTCACCACCCAGCTGCTCGATGAGCTGGAGAAGGCCGGGCCGCCCGCCGACCTTCATGCCGCGCTGGCGCTGCCGCTGCCGATCGCGGTCATCTGCGAGCTGCTCGGCGTCCCCTACGAGGACCGCGAGCAGTTCCGCGCCTGGACACAACAGACCGCCGACGTCACCGACCGCGCCCGCTCGGCTCAGGGGCTGGGCGCGCTGTTCACCTACGGGCAGCAGTTGGTCGCCGGCAAGCGCGCCACGGGTGACGCGGACGGCGATGTGATCTCCCGGCTGGCCGCCACCGACGGCGTGAGCGATGACGAGGCAGCCGCGATGGGGATGTTCCTGCTGTTCGCCGGGCACGAGACCACGGTCACCGCAATCGGTAAGGGTGTGCTGTGGCTGCTGGCCACGCCCGGCCAGTGGCAGGACCTGGTCACTGATCCGTCCCGGATCGACGCCGCGGTGGAGGAGATCCTGCGCGCCCCGAGCCTGGGCGGCGGCGGCATCCCCCGCTACGCCCGCGAAGACCTGGACATCGCCGGCGTGCACGTCCGTGCCGGGGACCTCGTGCTGCTCGACACCGGCGCCGCCAACCACGACGTGAGCGTGTTCGCCGAGCCCGACCGGTTCGACGTCGACCGGCCCGCCGTGCCGCATGTGACTTTCGGGTACGGCGCCCGCTACTGCGTCGGCGCGCCGCTGGCCCGTATCGAGCTGCAGGTCGTCTTCTCCCAGCTCGCCGCCCGCTTCCCCGCCCTGGAGCTGGGCTGTGCGGTGGAGGAGCTGGTCTTCGACAGGCGCACGCTGACTGGCGGGCTGACCGCGCTGCCGGTGACCTGGTGACCGGCATGAGCGCGGCCAGGACGAGCAGGCAGGTGAGCAGGCGGCGGCCGCTGTTCGGCCGGATGTATCCCAAGATGGCCGCCGGCATGGACCGGGGCGGCATGACCGAACGCCGTCGCGAGCTGCTGGCCGGTCTGTCCGGCGAGGTGGTCGAGGTCGGCGCCGGGCACGGCGTCAACTTCGCGCACTACCCGCCCGAGGTGCGGCGGGTGATCGCGGTGGAACCGGAGCCACGCCTGCGCGCGCAGGCCGGCGCCCCCCGCGCGGGGGGCCCCCTGGGGGGGGGGACCGCCGCCTCGGCGGCGGTCCCCGTGGAGGTGGTGCCCGGCGTCGCCGAGCACCTGCCCGCGGCCGATCACAGCGCGGACGCGGTGGTGTTGTGCATGGTGCTGTGTTCGCTGCCCGACGTCGGCGCGGCGCTGGCCGAAGCGCGGCGGGTGCTCAAGCCGGGCGGGCAGGTGCGCTTCCTGGAGCACGTCCGCGCCGACACGCCTGGCCTGGCCCGCCTTCAGGACGTGCTGGATGCCACCATTTGGCCGCATCTGGTCGGCGGCTGCCACCTCGGCCGCGACGTCGAGGCCGAACTCCGGCGGGCCGGGTTCCGCATCGATCAGCTGGACCGCTTCCTGTTCCCGCCCGCGCGTACCCCGGTCTCCTTCCACATCATCGGTACAGCTGTGCGGGGCGGCGATGAGTGAACGGCATGGCCAGGCGCTGCCAAAGGCGTCATCGATTCGGACAGCAGGGAGGGACGCTATGGACACCACGCCCCTCGCATTGACCGTGGCCGGCTTTGATGCCGAGCTGTCGGGCGCGGGGACGCAGCCGTTCCTGGTGGACTTCTGGGCGAGCGGGTGCGGTCCGTGCAAGGCGCTGGCCCCGGTGCTGGAGGGGGTCGCGGCGGAGCAGGCGGGCCGGCTGCGGGTGGGCATGGTGCAGCTGGACCACGCGCCGGAGCTGGCGGGCCGGTTCGAGGTCATGGCGCTGCCGACGCTGATCGTGTTCGTCGGCGGGGTGGAGAGGAAGCGGCTGACCAGGGCGCTCACCAAGGCTGAGTTGCTCGCTGAGCTTGAGGAGTTCGGCATCTGAACCCTCCGCGCCCGTTCGGCTCAGCGGCCGGGCGCGGCCCTCACCGGCCCTCCGCTCCCGAAGCTGGCCCCAGCCCCAAAGTAGCTATGTGAGTGATCACGATTGTGGTTCGTGATCGCGCTGCGGCTTGCGGCTGATCGCCCGGCCCGCTCGGATTGCCGACGCAGGTGGCCCCGGAACCGAAGCTCCCCGCGGCTGCGATTGAGCCCAGGGCCGTCAGGGGTTCTTAGATAATCGAAGTTATCTGGCAAGATGGCGATCACGCCCTTGGCACGAGCTGGGCGTCCGCCGTGTGGCGCGAGAGCTTCATTTCCGAGTTATCTGGCAACCTGGAGGATCGGGAGGCGGCGGGATGGATCCGGTTATCGTCGAGCAGCTCGGCCGGGCGCATCCGCTCGCGGCGCACCTGGACGACTTCCTCACCGATCTGGCCAACGCCGGGCGCTCGGCGCACACCCGGCGCGCCTACCGCGGCGATCTGATCGCCTTCGCGGCCCACCACGGCGAGGAGATCGGCGCGTTGTCCGCCGCGCCGGTCCGCGCGTTCCTGGCTGAGCTCGCCGAGCTGTCGCCGGCCAGCCGCAAGCGCAAGCGCGCCGCCGTCGCTTCCTTCACCAAGTGGGCCGTCCGTCACGACCTCCTGGACGCCAACCCGATGGACCGGATCGACACCGTCAAGGTGCCCAAGAACCTGCCCCGCCCGGCGGCGGGCGGCGACGTGGCCAAGGTCTTCGCGGTGATTTGCTCGCGGCGGCCGCGCAAGGAGGTGCCGCTGGACCGGCTGCGCGACCGGGTGCTGTTCGAGACCGCCTACGTGTGCGGCGCCCGCGCCTCCGAAGTCTGCGGCCTGTATGTCGAAGACCTGGATCTGCGCCGGGACGACGAACATGTCCGCATCCACGGTAAGGGTGGCAGCGTGCGCACCGTGCTGCTGGACGACCGCGGCTACGTCGCCCTGCTCAAGCTCTACCTGGCCCGCGCCGGTTACACCGCCGGCCCGCTGTTCCGGGCCAGCATCAACGGTGCCGGTGGGCCGCTGTCCTACGACGCGGCCCACCACCGCTGGCAGAGCTACTGCGCGCAGGCCGGGGTCGAGATCGACATCCACCAGCTACGTCATGCCCACGCCACCGAGCTCATCAACGCCGGCGTCTCCATCGAGGCGGTGCGGCGCCGCCTCGGTCACGCCTCCACCGAGACGACGCAGTTGTACACGTTGCTGGACGACAAGGTCGCGGACGCCGAGATTCGTGCTGCCCGGCGGCGCCGGGAGCGGGCATCGCGCTGATTACTGTGTGTGCGCGATTATGAGGCGAGGAGGTCGACCAGGCTGCCGACGAAGAACAGGCCCAACGCTATCCATCGGAAGATGTGAAACGGCTTGGCCCGCTGCAGGGTGACGGCCAGCGAAAACGCGATCACCCTGATCAGGCTCCACAGCACGCTGACGACCTGCATCCGCGCACCCGCATGGTTATCCCCGTCCTTGCTGGAGAGGGCGAGCTTCGCCTGGTCGTCACTGGAGAGATGGTTGACCAGGAAGGCCTCGACGCGCTTCATCACGTGCTTATACCTGAGCCGATCCGCCTCCTTGGGGTCGTCGGGGTCACCCTTGCCGGGCAGTTCGCCCATCAGTTCGCGATGGAAGCAGCGGTAGGTATCGAGCGTGACGTCGAGCCCATCAGGGACCCGCTCGGGAGTGGCTTTGACAATGCTGTACCCGATGATCATGGGGGGGGTTGCCGCCGTGACTATGGGGTGGGCTGCCGCCGTGATCGTCATCATGTCGGCCATGACTGATTCGCGGAGGCGGGACAAGCGGGCTGCCTGGCGGTTGTGGCGGCTACGGGCGAGCGCCCGCTCAGCCCGCTCCTTGGAGGTGTCCCCCCAGCTCTTCACGGTCTTGGGGTCCAGCAGGTCGAAGATGACGGCCAGACCCGCCACGAGCAGCAAGGCCTTGCCCACCCGCCCGTAGTACAGCATCTTCCAGCCGAACACTTCCAGGTCCGAGGTCTGCTGCCCGTCCCACCAGGTGGCGAGAACCTTCATGAGGTCATCCCATGCCTGTAAGAGCACATCCACAGGTTCATTCAAGCCTGACAGCAGAGCTCGTGGAGGGGGATATCGCCGTATTCATGGAGATCTCCGACGCTTCGCGGTAGTGAGAACGGCGCCGACGGCCGTCGTTCCGATGCTGGCCGCCTGATGCGCGGTCTCCAGCGGACGCGGCCCGTTTCCGCCGTATTCCGGTGGCACCCCCAGGTGGGCCTGCGCCGGCAACTGCTCATCCTGGAAAGCGAACAGCTCCCGCGGCGCCCGCCCGTAGATCTCACACAACGTCTTGCAATGGCCGATGCTGGTCGTGTGCCGGGCCAGCTCCCAGCCTGAGACCATGCTCGGCGTCACCCCCGACTGGCCACCGGGCGTCCGCAGGTCGATCTCCTCGACCACGCCTTCCAGCGTCCAGTTACGGGCCAGCCGTGCCTGACGCAGCGGCGAGGGCTCGCGGCTCCAGCGCGTCGAGCGGCGAGGCATAGCAGCCTCCTCCCGAAGGGTCCAGGGGCGTCGGCCGTCCGGAACCAGCCCACCTCCGATGATGCCCGCCCGCACGCTTCGGGGCAGGCCGTTCGCCTTCGGCGGCGCCCGTAATCCTCATCGTCGGCGACGTCGGCGTCAGGATCAGGCAAGGCCCCGCCGCCCGCCACTGCCGCCAACTCATGCCCCCGTCAGGCAGCGAGGCCGAGGTCGAGGCGGCGGCCCATGTCGATGTCGATCGTGCCGTACAGGTTGGCGTTGGACCAGAATAGGGGCGAGTCGCTGTCGCCAACCGGCCGCCCGGCGACGCCTTCATGATCGGCCGATGTTGAAGTCTTGGCAAAGGCAGGCGTGCTCGGCCGGGGTCGCCGCAGCGGATGGGAGATGCTCATGCCGGAGTGGGACTTCCGGTGTTGCGGACACCGCGCCTGCGGCCTTCCCGGCGAAGGCCTTCGTTTTGAGGTGAAAGGGCTTATCCCCCGACCGCAAGGTGGCGACCCATGTCGATCACGATCGTAAGGCCTATTCTTCGGACTGCGCCGGCCGGGCGGTGCGCGATTCGGAGACATCCATGGCCAAGGACAAACTCGCCATACGCCGGACCCGCTACACCCTTCAAGGGTATGAGCACGCGCTGGAGTCGATCCGCCGCGACGGACGCCAGCACGGCCCAATCCCCCATGCGGCACCTCATCAGGCGTTCCTGGAGGCGCTTGCGTTGGAACGCATCGGGGAGTGGAAGCCGGCGTGCTGGAGACCCGACATCCTGGGATTTGGGATCGCCTGGATCGACCCGTCCCCGACCGGGATCACCCTGGGCATTCCCACCCGGTACCTGCCCGACATCGCCTCCACCCTCATGCCGACGTCGAGCGCCGCCGAACTCGCCAACCCAATCGACGGAGAATCCGCCCAAATCTATGGGCTGCCCGGTCTTCGCTTCCGGCTCGACGGCAGCACCGTGATCCTCCACATCCCCGGTATGGCCGGCCGGATCGAGATCCCCCTTGCCAGCCCCGGCCTGTGGGAGAAAGCGCTTCTCATCGCCCAGGCATCCTTCGACGACACCGCGGTCTTCTTCTGGGATCTGCTCCCCGATACCTGGCACCCGCTCGAGCGCGCCTGCGCCGCGTCCTGGCCCGAACGATATGTCATCGGCGGCATCCACTATCAGGCCAGCCGCCTGGCCTCAGGCGTCCTGCGCCGCCTGCCGGGCATCTGCCGGCCGTTCTCGGCCCACGACATGTGGTTCAACTTCGGCAGAGACCTGGGCTATGAGATCGAGTTCGAGTGGCAAGACAGCGGCCCGCCTCGCGAGGTCCTCGGCCTCCTGCTTCACCGCAAAGACGGGCTGAACGTCCGTATCGCCAGCCAAGGCATGCCTCTCAACCACTTCTATAGCGAAAACTGCACCTACGTCCGGCTGCTCGGTGACACCGGAGGCTGTCTCGACCTGCGCCGCCTGCGGCACTCTCCGGAGACTCGCGAAGCCCTGAAGAGGTACCGCGCGGCCCAGGGCCGGGACCGCGTCGCCGAGCGCCGCCTGGAGCTGGAACGTAAGTACAACTACCCGTCCTCGGAGAAGTTCCTCGGACCCTGACCAGGAGTTCGCTTCCACGACCTGCGACGGCGGCCCAGGCCGTCGCCCGCTGGAGTTCGGCCAGCACGACAGGGGCCGCGGTGTCGTCCAGGTACAGGGCGCCCAAGCCATGGCGGAAGAAGCTGCCTCGATCGCCGCCATCATGACCGCGTTGGAGAACTCCTGCCCCGCAGCCTCTGCACCAGCCGCCACCACGAACGTCTCCGGCTGGGCCGCTGCGGTCTCGCCTCCTCGGCCGCCGCACGCCCCTCCAACGCCGACACCACCCGCAGCGTCACCACGTCCGCCACCCGCTCGATCAGCTCCTCCCGCTCCTGCCGCCTCCTCTCTTCGACACCACGCTCCCGCCGTCCCTCGAGCACCAGCTCACCTGCCCATGCCAGCACCGACACCGCTGCTCCCGCCAGCAGACCCGCCCAGAACAGCGACCGGTTCGCCGCCTTCTCCGCCGATACCGACGTGAAGGTCCCGAACCGCTCGTCGGAGTACCAATGCTTCAGCGCGAACACCACGTCGTCGTCCGCCGCCGGCCAACGCAGACCCGGCCCTCGATACCCCGGCGAAACAACCTCCGCCTTGAGGTCATTCGCAGGCGATTCCACCACCCACGCCACTGAGAACGAGGACGGCGCCTCGCTCTGCACAGGCCCCTCGATGGCAGGGAGCCGCACCGACGTCACCGATCCCGTTGTCACCACCAGGGGCTCGTCGAGTTCCCCCTCGACAACGACCAGCGCGCTCGGCTGAGCCCACGCGCACGCCTGCGCGGTAGCCGTGAAGATCCGCTGGTCGACGTCTCGGAAATCGAGCCTAGAACTGATGGGCCGCCCGGCCAGGCTGGTCACCTGAACGACCGGCACGCGGTCGAACTCCAGCGTCACCGGCACGCATCTGCCCGTCGTCTCAGTCGAGGCCGGCACCGGCACGTGGATAGCGAGGCGCAGGCTCTCGCCGATGACCTCGCCCTCCACCGTGACCGAGCCCGACATGTGACCGGAGACGATCCTGATCATGCCAGGATCTCCAACACTCGGAAACGGCTGAATCGCGCTGGTGTACTGCCACAGAGCTGCCACCCCCAGAAGGACGCTGGCAGCGGTCAGCCGCACCACCGCCCGCCATCGTCCCCGCGCCAGCTGCGAGAGGCAATTCCCTGGCAACCTCTGCAGCAGCCTGCGCACCACGCCGCGTTGGCGGCGGGGATCTTGGAACACCCAGCCGGGGGTCGGAGGGATCAGGGGCATCCCCTGAACGTCTCATCCACGCTGGCCTCTCACTGCCGCATCGAGCCAGTCGATGTAGAACCGCAACTGCTCGAGGGCGTGCTCGGCGTGCTGCGCCATGTAGTCCGTCATCTCGGAGCGGCGGCCGGCTGGCGGCGGTCCATCTCCATCAGGTGTTTCCCCTCCGCTCGATCAGGGGAGATCTGTCGCCCGATCCCAGGACGTGATTGGACTGATCGGTTCCACGTCCACCGCTCCCGCCTCTCGGGCTCCACTGATACCCGGCTGTCTGGACTCCCTCAGGGAAGGGCGTGTGGCCCAGCGCGCTGCCGGCCACTTAAAAGCAGTCGCTTATGATCTTTCGCGGGCTGTAGCGGGTACCGGTGGTGGCCGACATGTCCAGCCAGACGTCGGCGATCACGGTCGCGCAGTCACCCTTGACGGTCATCTTGACAGGACCAAGAGACGGCGACCGGCTTCTGTTCCAGTCCTTCGGGTGTGCCGTGACCTTCTTCCAGTCGCTGTCCGAGCTCAGGTACAGCGTGAGTTGCGTTATCTCGGGGATCCTCTTCCAGGTGCGGTTGATGCTGAGATAGGCGCACTTCGCTGCGCCGCGACTGTAGGTCGTGATCGTGCCGATCGACCGGACTGGCGTGCTCCGCACCGTCTTTCCGATCTTGGCGCGCTTGTCGACCGGCATTGTCTCCCGCAGCGTGTACCCGGCTCCGCACGGGTTGGCGCTCGCGGCAGCCGGTGGGCCGAGAACCCCGAAAATCATGGCCGCCACGACACCTAAAGCACCCGTGACCGCGTATCGACTCGTCATTTGACAAATATCCTTTCAGATAGTCAAGGTCAGGTATACACGTTTGTGGAGGCCGTGGCCAGCCATGCGGTGTCAGCTGTCCCGGCACAGAGGAGATGAACGATGTGTGGCGTTTCTCTTTCGCACGTCGCGCCTCGCAGCGGGGCACCTGGGTTATTCCTAGCATTGCCGCAGTCCGGAGGCTCGACTTACCGCACCGGCAACGGCGGCCGCATCATAAGAATGCACCGGACGGATAAGATCACCACGATCCACGCTCGACCAGCTTTCGGCCGGCGTGCCCTCCAACGAGCACACCGGTCGGACTGAGAGGAGCACCATGTGCGCCCACCTCAGCCTGGTGCCGGAGTCGGGCGCGTCGTCCCCGGAAGCCGACGCGCGCTACCCGGGTCATCGTTCCTGCATCAGGTGGGCGAACGAACAGCAAACCCCGTTCCTTCCTCGAAGGAGATGCACGTGCAGCAGCAGCGTCCACGCCCGGTCGCGTCCTTGCTCATCCGCCGATTAGCCGCTCTCGGCCTTACCGTGATCGTGACGAGTGGTCTGCTGGCCGCTCCGTCCCGAGCCGGCCAGACCTTCCCGGCGGCCTTCCCCGATCCATCCCGCGCCGCCTCGGCGGGGGAGACCACGACCGACCTGGGCGTGAGCGTGAGCCTGTCCTCCGTCGCCGATCTGGCGGTGGGTGCCGGCCGGGTGTTCGTCTCCGCCGGCGACCGGATCGTCGTGGCCGACTCCGCGGGTGAGGTCACCGGCGCCATCACCGGGCTGTCCCAGGTGCACGGGCTGGCCATGACGCCGGACGGCACCCGCTTGTACGCGGCCCTGTACGGGTCGGACGAGGTGGCCGAGATCAACACCGCCGCGCTGAGCATCGCCCGGCGCATCGACCTGTCCTCCTTCCCGTGCCCGTCCACGCTGGCGCTGACCGGCGACCGGCTGTGGATCGGCCGCGGCTGCGGCCAAAACCACCAGGCCGGCGTCATCGGCCTGGACCTGACGACGGCGACACCGGCACCGATCGTGCTCGCATCCCGCCTGTACAGTGCCCCCGCCATCGCGGCCGCCGGCGACACACTGGTGGCCGGAGAGACCTACTCCAGCCCGGCCTCGCTGTGGGTCTACGACATCGGCCAGGCGACACCGGCGCTGCGCGGCACGATCTCCGGTTTCACTTACCGCACGGCGGGCATCCGCGAGGTCGCGCTGACCTCTGACGGCTCGGCAGCGGTCCTGGCCGCCGGCGAACCCACCCGCTTCCTCCGCTATGACACCACCGCCCTGTCCCCGGCCGGTGGCTACAGCGGCTCCACCGCGAAACCGGTCAGTGTCGCGATCAGCGCCGACAACGCCACCGTCGCCGGCGGCCGCCGGTCCAGCCCCGGCCTCACCTTCTACGACGCCGCGACCGGAACCGAACTGCTGCGGGCCGACAACCCGGCCGGCACCCTGGTCGCCGGCAGCATCACCTTCTCCGGCAACGACGCCTACGCCCTGCTGCGTGCCCCAGGCGACCGGCTGCATCTGTGGCGGCTGCCGCACGCCGCCCTCCCCCCGGCGCTGCTCACCCTTGACACCTCGCCACGAGTGCTGACGGGCATGGAAGTTCTCATCACCGGACACCTCACCCGAGCCGACGGCTCCCCTGTGGGCGCACAGCCGCTCACGGTGACCCGCCGCATGCCCGACGGAACCGACGAGCCGCTCGACGGTGTGAGCACGGCGGCCGACGGCAGCTTCACCATCTCCGACACGCCACCCGGTGTCGGCGAGGTGCTCTACACCGTGGCCTGGGCCGGTGACGACTCCTCCCGCGCCGGCAGCGCGGTGGCAGCCGTGATCGTCCGCCATCGCAGCTCCCTCACCATGATGGGACCGGACCTGGGCACCACCGGCACGCCGTTGCACATCAGCGGCGTACTGGAAACCGGCGGCAATCCGCCCCCGCCGGGCGCCACGCTCACTGTGCAGCGCAGCGTGCAAGGCGACGACGACTCCACGGGCACCACGCTGCCGCCCGTCACCGTCAACGATGACGGCACCTTCACCTTCACCGACACACCCGTGACCAGCGGCCGCCACCTCTACCAGGCGCGGTGGGCCGGAAACGATATATCCGGACCGGCACGGGGCCTGTACCGGGTCACCGTCGACGGCGGCTGATACGAACTGGGAGGGCGTCCGGCATCGGCGGCCGCCCTCTCGGAAGCCACCCTCGAAGCAGCGCTTCGGGTGCCCGGTGGCCGCTCGGCCACCTCGGTCAGGAGGCCAGGCGGCCTTAAGGCAGCGGGGCACCGGCGTCGCGGCCAGACAAGGCGATGCCGCCGTCCATCCACCACTCGGCGCGGCCGACGCGCTCCACCTGCCAGCCCTTGGAAGATGGCGATGAAGCACGCCGAAGGTGTCGTCAGCGCACTACGCCAGATCACATCACCGCCGGGTGAACGCCTTCGGACCAATGCGACAGACCTCGAAGACAGGGAAGCCTCCCCCTAGGTACGGTGCCGACATGCTGGTGCGGTTGTTGTGGGACCCTTTGCCCGCGTCATGGCCGGCAACGGCGCGCAAGCGGCCGGCCGGGCTGCGTGGCCTGATCGGCTGGGCCCGGGCGACGGCCGCGAGCGTGCCCCAGGGTGATGACGTCGAGCGTCGGGTACTGCGGGGGGCGATGCAGGCGATCGTCCGGGATGCCTTCCAGCAGACGGTGGCCGAGCAGGACAGCGAGCATCGCGGGCCGGACGCGTTCGCTGAGGCGTGGAAAGCCCGTCTGGCTGCTTTCCTGGCGCAGGAGACCGTGGATCTGTCGGGCTGGGGCGTGATCACCGTCGCCGAGCTGGACGTCGATCTGGGGTGGAGCCTGTACGCTGCGGCCAGCAGCGCCAGAGCGGACGCGATCGCACGAGCCGTCGCCACGCCCAGCCAGCGTCGAGCCGCGGACGACGATCCGACCGCGTCGTATGCGTTCTCCATCGTCACCGACGAAGAGGGGCCGCTCGGGCGCGTCCGGTACGCGACCTGTGAACATTGCGGCGTCGGCCTGCTGAGGAAGATCAGCTTCTCTCCGGAGTGGCACTGCTGCGGCTTCGGCACGCTGGCCCTGCGCGAGCTGGAGCTCCGCCACCCGGGCCTGACCTGGTACACCACCGGGCAGTATGAGCACGCCCGAGGCTTTTATGACAGATTTCGGCATCGCAGCAACAGCCCATGGATCGAGAAGCACCCCTGCCCGCACTTCTGAGCTGAGCGATCACCAGCATGCACACCAGGCAGCGAGGTCGACGCCGTGACGGCTCGACGCTTCACGCCCGGCCCACCGCGAGCGCCCGTGGGCGGCCTCATGCACGGCGAAGCTGCGCCGCAGGCTTCCTCCTACGGCAGAGCTGTCATGCAACGAAGCTCCGTGCCCGATCGAGTTGCTGCGAGCCCGAGTTCCGTCCGCCGGCGGGAGAAAATGTGCGGTGCGCCTCCTCCACCTGATCGGCCGTCAGCGGCTCACCTTGGGGCGATTGCAGGCCCTGACTTTTCCGCCTCGCAGCCCCGGCCTACGGCGGCGCCGACGGAAACAGACTGCGGCAACGCGCATCACCACGTTCATCCATTCGGCACTTTCGCCGCTGCCTGCTACGCCGTCGCGACAAAAACCGCACGACCATCCCGACGAACAGGCCAGCATTTAGCCACCGCCTCCTCCCCCGCCATAGCAGCCCTTCTCGCCAGTGCCTGCTCGCGCCAACAGGGGACCAACCATGTCGAACACCGGGACGAGTGGCCGGCTCCGGCTGGCCACTCACACGGAAGTAACGATCAAAGGGACTGTGGTCAGGTGCCGCCGGGCATGCCATCCCGGCGGCATAGCGATGCTCTAATGAGCATCCTGGTATTTCTGCACCACGGTGGAGGCGATGCGGCCCCGCTCGCTGACCGGCAGTCCCTGAGCCTTGGCCCACTGCCGGATCTCGGCCGACTTCTCACGACTCAAAGGAGAAGAGTTCGTGCTGCTAGAAGACCCACGCCGACCTCGACCAGAGCGTTCAGCACGCACCGCACGGCCGTTGGTGATGTACGGCGCAAGTGCCTTCTCCAACTTTTCCCGGTTCGCCCCTGACAGATCGATCTCGTAATTCATACCGTCGAGAGCAAACCTCGTGCTGCCCTCGGCATCACTGCCATCGATGTCGTCAATGAAGCTTTCGACGATCCTCTTTGCCATCCTGGCGCTCCCCTTGTGTGCGGGCTTGGGCGGTACTGTATCGCTACCCATATCTCGGTCAAGCTCATCCGCGATTTTCAGCGATTTCCCCATGCAAGCCGAGCAGACCTGCGGCACAATCAGCTTGCACGCCGCACTCAGCGCACCCGCCTGACTTGCCGACCTATTCACCCTCACACGCTTAAGCCGACGACCTCGTCCGCAGATGAAACCCTTCACCGCGTGATCAGCGGCCGACCGATGCTACCCACCGGGTGCAATAGTACTAGAATCGGAGCCCAGAAACCCCTCCTCGCCGTCTACCGCGACAACGACCACTTCCCTTCTCCATCCCGGAATGGGCGATCACGAGGCCCAGATCAACCCGCGCCGACAGCAGCAAACACCGTCGCCGGTGGCAGAGCCGCGTAGGGGGCGGAAACCTATCCTCATGCGGGCCACCATTCCCGAAGACCAGCTGAACACACGTAGAGCGCCTGCAGGCGGCGCGCGCTCGGCAGCCCGCATGACCGAATCCACCATGTCACGAGCATCGAATCGAATGTTCAGAGTGACCATATGAGCGCTGGCGGCCCGCACCCGGAGCCGGCACCGGCGAGGCCGCCCCGGCAATGAGTAGAGACCGGCCGGCTGCAGAGGCCTTCACCTCGACAGGCGCGCCTGCCGCCAGGGCAGCGGCAGGGCCGCCACTCCTCCAAGGCCGTATCTCGGCTGGGCCCCTTCCGACTTCAGCCGCCCCAGAGGGTCAGAATCAGCCGTGCCCACTACGAGCTCGGCAGGCTGGATCCCGCTGCAGGGGCCGATGGCAACCGTCCGATGGCCGCTCAGCACCGCTGTCCCCACGCCATCCAACTCGATATCGAACGCGCTTGCGAACAACCGTTACCATGACACCATGGACGACCCACCAGCGATTCGCATCCACCCCGACAACGCCGGGTCGGTCCTGGAGTTCCTGGTCGACGAGGCCGGCGCCCTGATCCAAGCCAAGGTGACCTGGCAGGAGTTCGCCAACGATGGGTACGGGACCTGCAGCGAGCATGAGCAATGGCTGCCGATGGATCAGCTGGCGCTGATCCCGGGCCAGGCGTACGAAGGAGTGCCTCGGACCTCTGCCGTCTCTGCGGCCGCCTCGCATGCCGCGAAGGATCGCTCCTCCCCTTCGGATGCCGCCCTGCCGTCTGGCTGGCCCCAGCAGGTTCCCCCGCCGGGCGTGAACGGCTGGGAGAAAGCAGCGCTCACGTGGCTCTTTGAGCAAATTCCGGCCGACTACCGCAAGCACATCGTCTTCGCTGAGCACCCGGCGGCCCTGGCCTCTGCCGCCCTTGTCCACCTCCAACACGCCTACCGCGCAGTGGCAGCGGGCTATCGAACGGCCGCCGTCGATCTGAAGGCGTATCTGCCGCCGGATGCCCTCGATGCCGTTCTGGCCACTTATCGTCACGAGCGTGAGCGGATTGTCCACTGCGGCCGTTCGGTGCCACTGGTCGCGCGTGCGCTCGAAGCCCATCGCCATCCTTGACATTTCCGGACCGTCGCGCCCGAGCGTTGACTCGGCTGGGCTCACATCCGGGCAGGCGGTCGGCAAGCCAATAGCGCAGAGGCCTGGGGAGCAACGTAGCGTCAGGGGCGTCGGCGCCTGCCTGGTCCCGTCATCGTGGGCCGGTCAGAAATGATCGGACAGCTCGGGCACGCGTTCGTTGGCGAGGTGTGCGAGGTCGCGGATCGCCCGCGGGTCACCAACCCGTGCGGTACCCGCCCCTACAGTCAAGCTGCGTCCTTCGGGGCGGGGTCGGAAAGGAGTTCGGCTAGCTGCGCCGTCGCGAGTCGCCAACCTTGCCCAGCCCGTCACTCTGTGCCATCCGCACGACCGGAACTCGCCCCACAAAGAGGTATGCGTGCGCCCGGCTGATCAACCGGAACCAACAGCCGGCAAGAACAACGGAACAGATGGCGGTTCACCAGGTGTCTGTGCAGGGGCAACGTGGCTGGCTGTGCGTAGCCAGCCAACGCATCACGCATGTCCGACGGAAGCTGCGCTACCAGCTAGCGGCTCTCTGGGATGTTAGTCTCTCACCGCGGCCAGCGTGAGGAGCTTGCACTCCAAACTGTCTGGGCCACACAGTTGCCATGCCGCTGAGATCACCCTCGAGAATCGCTGCCCCCACCCATTCGGCCACATCGAGAACTCGCGACAGCTGCATAGACAATCCCCCAGTAGAGAAGGGTACCCGGAGGCGTCAGCAGGGTGCTTCTTTACTTTTCATTATGTTTGATTGCGTTCCATTCTCGGCCACCGCTTGTTCGAAACGGCTAATCATCGTCTAATGGACGTGCGGTTCGCGGGGCTTCCCGTAAAGCGAGATCAGAGATCGCTGGCAGCCCTGTTTCTTCGCACGTGGATCAGTGCTATCCCTTCCTGATTCCGACGCGGTTGTCTGTTGAGTCCAGGTGGCGACGGCGGCACGATGAGGAGGTCTCCCGCGGCAACGGGGGCCTCCTTTCCCACAGGTATCTGCCGTGCTTCTGGAGATGGCCGGGACGCCGCACGTCAACACGTCATGCGGGGGTCCAGCACTCCGCCAGCGTTCCGCGCCGGTGAGCGGCGGGCAGGGACCAGGTCGGCCCACTGCTGGGCGGCGTTTGGCCTCTTGCCGATCCGGCAGCCGTGCTCCTGCCGCGCGAAGGCACTGCCGCTCGTGCGCCCCCATGTCAATCGGGTCGTGACACTCATGCTGACCGCGCAGGCCGCGGCAGGTCACTGGAGGAATTCGGTCGTAAATCTCGGCCGACTGCTCATCGGTGGCCACCGCCCACGCGCTCGGCGGGTGGGCGTGCCGGCCGCGAGATGAGGTTCGCCCATCCAACGACTCGTCTTCACAGAACATGCCTACGATCGTGCTCTGCCAGAAGGCAGACTGTCGACGGGCGCTGTCGAGCCGACCGGGCGGGGCGAGGCGCCTTGCGTCCCATCCGGTCGTCGTCCAGTACTGACGGTGGCTGTGATACCTCGCCGTCAAGCCCGCCGGGCTTGTGCCGCGTACGGAGCATCTCCTCCAGGCGGCTTGAGCGAGAGTAGAGCTTGGCAAGCTGGTCGGCCTCGGCCAGGAGTGCCTCGGGACCGGCGATGGAGGCGCCGAACTCGTAGCGATCGTGGTTGCCCGGCCCCGTGATCGGATAGCCTTCATCCACGCACAGGCTCGCGATGTGGCGGCGCAGTGCATTGCGTTCACGTCCACCGATCAGCGCTGCGCCGTCGTCACGGATCGCGAGCGCCATTTCCCAGGTCTGCGGACCGGGGTTGTAACTGATCTCGTTCTCCCACTCTTTGTCGAACGCGGCGCGTGCGTCGTCGGAGAGTGCAGCCCGGAACTCATCGAACTCCGGGATCTCGCTGGCAGCTACGGGGGTTTCCTGCTGCAGCCGCTGCAGGAACGCATCACCGGCTTGTTCGGCCGCAGCGACACGAGGCGTCTGGTCAGGAGCAGGCATGGATCCTCCACAACATCCTCATTGAACACACTGAGCACCCACCCGTTGCAGTGACGGTATTTTCTCGGTGCAAGCGTCGCCGCGCCGGGAAACACCACGATTGAGCTGGACCAAAATGGTGGTGGGCCGTCGTAGGGGCCGCCGATCGTGCCGGGCAAGGCCACCTGGACCTCTAAGGTGATCACGTGGCCGTCTCTAGCATCTCAGCGATCGATCGCGGGCTGGGCACCTGCCTGCAACACCTGCGGGAAGGCAAGGGCATCACGCTCAAGGTCGCCGCAGCACATCTGATGCTGTCAACGGCGAGCATCCGACGACTGGAAAACGGACAGACGCTCCCCCGGCTGGCCGATCTTCGGGCCCTGATCGACTTGTACGGCATCGGAGGCGTACGCAGCGCCGCCTTGCAGGACGTCGCGCGGCGGGAGCGAGCGCAGCGCCGAAGCCCGACCGCAACCGCAACTGGAGCACGGGATCACGGTGAGGCCGTCCTGGCCTGCCTGGAGCAAGGGGCAACCACCATCAGCGCTTATCAGGGGTTCATGCTGCCTGCGCTGGTGCGGACCCGGGCCTACATGCGGGCGATCTATGCCGCCCGTCAGATGACCGACGGTCTGGAGGATGCGCTCAGCCTGCACGAGCGCCGCGTCGCCGCGATCCACGGCCACCGCCGGCTGACGATCGTCGTCGAGGAGAGCGCGCTGCGCCGCCATGTCGGCGGGCCGGTGGTCATGCGCGAACAACACGCACATCTGGCCGAGATGGCGGCTCTGCCCCACATCACCGTCCAGGTGATCGCAGCAGACGCGAACGTGCTCCCCCGCCAGGCGGCCTTCACCCTGCTGCGGTTCGCCGAGGCCGCGGCCCGGTGGGCCGGCGAGTTCGCTCGCCTTCAAGCCGCAGCCCTGTCCTGCGAAGACAGCATGACGCTCATCGCGGCGGCGCAGGCGTCCGCAGCTGCGCCAGGGAGCCGGTCGTCACGGTCGGCGAGCCGCAAGGAGCGGCTCACGTGATGGCCCTGTCGCCCACGCCGCCCCCCGACCGCCGGTCGCAACCACTCGCCCGGCAACAGCGTCTGGCGGCTGAGCTGCGGCGGCTGCGCGACCTGTCCGGGCTGTCCGGCCGAGAGCTCGCCGCCAGGCTGGGAGTCACCCAGTCCAGAGTGTCCCGGATCGAGTCCGGCGCGGTACTGCCGCCCCTGCCGCTGGTCACCGCCTGGGCCGAGACCGTGGACGCCACGCCGGAGTCCCGGCAGATGTTGCGTGAGCTGACCGAAGAGGCCTTCATCGAGAAGCGGACCCGGAAAGTCTCCGGCAACTCCATTCCCGACCACGACGAGGAGGCGCACCAGCGCGAGAACAGCGCCCAAACGATACTCACCCTGGCACTGACCACCATCCCCGCTCTGCTGCAGACCGCCGAGTACGCCCGCCAGCTGTTCGCCCTCAGGCCCTTACCCGGCCCGCCCGAGCAGTTGGCCGGCCAGGTAGCCGATCTGGTCGACCGCCAGGTGATCCTCTTCGGCGAGCAGCGCCTGGAGTTCCTGATCTCGGAGACGGCGTTGCGCATCCGCTACAGCCCGGTGCCGGCCCACCTGGCCCAGCTGGACCGCATCGCTTGCCTGAGCACCCTGGCGAACGTGTCCATCGGGGTCATCCCCTACCACCACCAGGCCCGCGCCGTAACACTGCACGGCTTCACCCTCTACCAAAGTACCGGGGAGAAAGGCACCGTTGTGTCAGTGGAGGCCGTGCACGGCCACCTGCGCATCACCGACCCCGACAGCATCGACCGATACCGCCGCGACTGGGAGTTGCTCCACACCTCGGCGCTGGCCGGTGATCAAGCCCGCGTCCTCTTGCGCCAGATCATGACCGAGATCAGCAAGCACGCCTCGTAAGCCCACCGCACCTCCGCCGGCCGCCACGAACCCCGCACCGCTGGCCGCCCAGGCGCGCAGGTGAACTTCAGTGAACCATCTGAGATCGTCTCAACCAGCCAGGCCTGGTTCGATCATGCCGCCACAGAGGCGGCCGAGCAGCGGCTGCGCGCATGCCCGCCGACGTCAACCCCGTGCGGCACCCAGGAGGAGCCCCCCCGAAGGGCAGCAACCGTGGCCGCGGCCTACGCCCCGAGTCAGGCGCCGCGGGCCCACGCCGTGGGGCATACACGCCGTGGGCCGCGTTGGACGATCTGGTGAGCAGCGAGAGTCAGGGCGCCTTGGGGTAGGTGTCCGTGGGGTAGTTGTCCTTAGGGTAGCTGTCAGCATGCGCGACGACCGGGGTAAACGCGACGACGATGACGGCGGCAGCCGACACGAGCCCAGCGGAGATCCTCGTCATCATGGCAGTGAGTTCCCTTCTTCCCAGTGGTGTCTTCTCACATGCCTATCGAGTCTGCTGTTTCCCCGCTGTTTCCCCGCTGTTTCGTTCCCCGCGGCTAACCTTCCGATGCGGTCGACGAGCGGTGCGCTCCGGGTCGCGCTCCGCCTCCTCCGTCACCCGGTCCAGCGTCTCCTGCACGCTGATGTGGTCGCCGCAGTTCTCGTACACGTGGCAGCCCATCCGCGACTCACCCATTCAGACCACGCCAACATGGCACTGGCTGCTGCCGGATTCCGCCTGGGCCTCGGGATTCAGGCGGCTGGCTCGCGTTGCTCGATGACATGCGCGGGGTCGAGGTCGGTGCGCGGCCGGAGGTAACGGCAGTGGTGTCGATGTCTGCCCGCATCGGTGGCCATGTCGACCAGGATTTCGACCACCAGGTCGGGCTGGACTCTCGTGTAGGTGATCGGGTCGCGCTGGCCGTACGAGCTGGATGCCCATCCCGGAGGAAGTGTCGCCGGCCACGGGTGCTCGCCAACCGCAGGCGTGAGGAGCGGGGCGAGCTCGGCAGCGGCCTGCGCGGTGAGCGGGGTGGTGCGGCCGACGACGCGGAGCCGTCCCGTCGGGTCGTACCGCCCAAGGAGGAGTCCGCTGGGCCGCCGGAGGTGTCCGATGTAGCCGCCCACGATCGCGTCGGCGGTCCGCCTCTGCTTGAGTTTGAGCCACGTGCGCGCGCCGCAGTCGTAGGTCGAGCGGGCCGCTTTGATGACCAGGCCTTCGACTCCGGCGACGTGCATCGTCTCGTACCAGGTGCGGGCCTCGGCCTCGTCGGTGGTATGCATGCCCAGGGCGAGGACGCCGGCGGCCGGGATCGTCTCGAACAGCTCCTCCAGCATGGCGCGGCGCTCACACAAAGGCAGGCCGGTCACGTCCCGGCCGCCCAGCGTCAGCACGTCGAACACCGCGAAGTGCACTGGCTCGGTGCGAGCCATGGCTGCCGCCCGGCGGCGCCCGGCGATGTTTCGCCGGTGCAGGGCGGAGAAGTCGAGACGGCCCCCGCTCCATCGGACGATCTCTCCGTCCAGGGTGGTGCCTGCGGCCACCATGTCGTACGCGGCCCACGCCGCCTCGGGAAAGATCTCGTTGAAGCGCGCCCCGTTGCGGGACTGCAAGTGCACGCCCCGGTCGCGGTCGACCCTGGCGATAGCACGGAAACCGTCCAGCTTCGGCTCATAGCACCACGTGCCGGGCCGCCCTGGCGGAAGGTCGCCCACCGGCTTGGCCAGCATCGGTTCGATCGGGCCACGTCGTCGTGTGCGGGCGTGTTTGTGCCGGTCGGAAGGGGTGGGCATGAGCCGGTTTCTACCGGCCATCCGAACGGGACAAAACCCCCGGAAGGTAGATAAACACTCAAGAGATGTTCTAGCCGGAACAGCGCTGCGTGATCCTGGACTGCTCGTCCATAGGGTGGGCGGTCGGACGCAAACCCCGCGGCGCTCCCGGCCCTGAGCCGGCCGCCTCGCGCCACCGTCTGCGTCACCGTCTGCGTCACCGTGCCGCCAGCGGAGCGAATTCTTCGCCATTGCGTGGTTCGCTCCTGGTTACAGCTCACCCGGCCCGGCGGGCGTTCTTCTCGCTGCCCGAGGTCCTGCCGTGCCGGTGTGGTGCAGATCAGATGTTGCGGGGGGCGAGCGGATGATTCGCCGCAGGTGTTCGTCGAGGCTGAGGTCGTCCCCGGAGTCCACCGTGGACACCAGGACTGCGAGCACGGCCTTGCGCAGCGTCAGTTCGAGCCGCTCACGGTCTTCCGCCGGACCGGACAGTGCGCGAAAGGCGACGCCTTCGACGGTCACGGCGAGGATGTCCGCGAGGTCCTCGACGGTGACGCCGGGGCGCAGTCCCACAGCGTTGACCGCCAGCATCTCCTCGTAGATGGGGATCCATCTCTGGCGGACCGCGCTTCTGGCGCTGCCGGCCGTAGCTTTCAGTTCGGGGAAGCGATCAGCCATCGCCGTGGCGACGAGGGACAGGCCCATCGCGGGGTTCTCCAGAAGGGACGCCAGTTCCTGGCAGCTGGCCTCCTGCGCGCCCTGGACCGGGTCCACGGCATTGGAGATCAGGTCCGCCGATCTCCCGATGGAGCCCGGCCGCCCATGCCTGGCCCACAATGCGTAGGCCAGCAGGTCGAGCGCGAAGTCGTCCCTGCTGGGCCATCTTGTGCGGAAGTCCTCTTCGTTTCCCGGCGCCCGTCCCGCCCGCTCGGTCTCTTGGCAGATCTCGCGCTCCGAGGGCAGCCCTAAAAAGGTGCCCGGGCCGTCGGCGATGGTGCTCAGCCGGAGACCTGCTTCCAGATATTCCCTGGTGAGGCTGTCGTTGGCGAGCGCCCGCCGGGACCCGTCCGCGGCCAGCCGCATGAGCCGGTGCAGAACCCAAGACAGATCCTCCTCGCCCATCCGGTCCGAGGCGACGGTGATGGAGGCACGATCGCTGGAGCTGCCGGGGTTCGCCGCCCACGTGGAGAGCAGTTGGTCCAGCATGTTCAGGGCGGTGTCGTGAGCAGACTCTTCGTGGAGGTTGAGGGCCTGGTGCAACAGCGCATCGGTGTAAAAGGCCGCCCCCTTGATGACGGACGGACCCGACCGCAGAACCCCGTGCTTCTGGCCGTGCTCCATCAGGTCGGCGAGCATGGTGCACAGCGGCACGAGATGACGGACATCCGCTTCGTCGAATTCCGCGCTCACTGTGCCGTGTCTGAGGGTCTGCTCTTTCATCGCGGCGACCAGCGCCTCCGTCAGCCGATGCCATCTGCGCGCCAGCGCCACCAGATCATAGAAATGCCGGAGTATGACATCGACCGGATCAGAATCGACCTCAAGGGTCGATTTCACCGCTTCCGACAACCGGCCGATCAGCGGACGATAAACAAATCCCATCAGAATCTGTTTGCTCTTGAAATGGTTGTAGGCCGTGGCCGAACTCACCCCGGCTGCCCTCGCTACGTCGTCCATGCGCGTGTGATGCCAGCCGTGCTCGGTGAACTTCGCGCGAGCAGCGCTGAGAAGAACGGCTCGCGTGCGCTCTCGTTTGACGTCCCCGGCACTCCGGGCAGGCTTGCTTCGCATCACCCAGCAGAGCCTAACTAATGCTCCATTCACAAGGTCCAGTTCTCGCCCGGAAAGACCGGCGGCATCACGGCCTGCCCTGGCCCGCGGAAAGTGTTCCTGCCGGAGGTCACTGGGTTTGGCTTTCTCACCTGCGATGACGGCTCAGAGCAGGCAGGCCTGAGGTTCCTCAGCTACGGCGGATCGTCTGGCCGCCGGCCCGCCGAGGCGGTCAAGGTCACGCAACGCCTTGCAGCAGGCCAAACGCGGTCCGTCGGCAACCACACGCTCGAACAGCTGGGCCGTGACCGGACGTCCGGCAGGGTCCGGTTGGCGGTCGGGTGGCGGCAGGCGCAGATGCCGTACCAGATCATCCAGCCGATGACAGGGCAACTTCGGGCAGACCACCCGGCCAGTCGCACCGTGTCCCAAAGGGGACCGCGGCCAAGGTGGAGCAGTGCAGTCGCTGACTGGTGGTGACGCCCGCCTCGGTGGGGCGTGGTGAGCGGCCAGCCAGGGCGGCGGACCGGGCAACCGGTCGTTCAGATCGGCCATGATCCCAGCCGGCGGCGCAGCATAGGCGAGTAACGCCGCAGTGATACCCGGGCAGAGACAAAGCGGCCGGTGACGGGCACGTGGGGGCGGTGCGATCACGATTCGGGAACCCATCTCTTGGCTCGTGCCCAGTTCAGCTCGAATTCTGCGGCATAGTAATCCACCCAGCCCGAGTCCTGGGGCTTGCGGAGGACGACATGGGGCCGAGAATCCATCGCTGCCTGGCTGTTCTGAAACTCGACTACGGCTGTGCCATGTTTGGTGTCGGGATCAACACTAAAAAGCGAGTATGGCGGGAACATATCTGTCAGGCGGACTTGCAGTCTGCCTTTTGCGACAGCGTCCGCAAGTTCTGAGAGATGCTGTAATGACAGGCGAGTAAGTGCAGCTGGCGTCGATGGGCTGGCTTTCGCCGTCACAAATAAAGCCTGTGCTGGTGAATCTGGATTCAAAAGGAGTATCCGGATGCGGCAGCCTGCTGCCAATCGATCGCGATAGAAGGTCATATGGGGGATAATGGCTGAAGTTGCATGAACGCCGACTTATCAGAATTTCTTTGGCATGCTCGGCTTGCGCAGGAATAGTTGGCATATCGGTGCGGTGACGCAGCGTTGAAGACGCTTTGATCTCACCTAACCGCTTGTTGAGCTCGGCAAATAGCGTCGACCTCTCGACGAGAGCATCCACCCCGAGCAGCCCCAGAAGCGCTATGATCACCTGCTCGGCCAGGGTGGCTTGCAGGACACCTAGCAGATCAAGAACGAGGGCTCCGGCAGCAGCCGTCAGCGTCATCAGCGGCAAGACTTGGGATAGCTTGACTTTCGACAGGTATCCGCTCTTTTTTCGCATACATGGCTCCTGCGCGCGCATCTCCTCTTCACACCTTAATGTCAGGATGTGATCATGGTGATGTCGCGAGCCTCAATAGCTCAACGGCATAAGAGCGCGCATCAAGGCCGCAGCCGGTAACTGCTGTGTCCGTCCACTCGATCGCAGCACCGGGCCACACACCGTCGCGTCCGAGCCCGGCACCGTCTTCGTGGGAACCCCCTTGGCCGTAAGCGGGGAAGCCCGCTAGTCTGACGGCGGGCAAGGTGCAGGCCCAAGCTCGCTGATCGGCCCATGACCGGTCGGCCAGGGCAAAGGTGCGAGAGCCGTGAGGCTTGCTCAGCCGCCACGTGCGGCGTGCCAGCACCATCTGCGGGCCCGGAGCATATGCTCGGGTTCCCGCGTTGCTGACGTGCCCGCTCACACGCACGCCAGGTCATGGGACTGCACGTGCGGAGAAGAGCCATCGCATGGTACGCAACCGCCGGAAAAAGCAAGCCCACCGCCGTCGGCAGAGCAGCGGCGCACCCTACACCGCCGCCGCCTCCCACACCGCCCACCATCACCCCGGCCCGGACCTGCAGCCGGTGGATGGGAGTTCGTACGGCGTCGACGGCCATCCGGACCTGACCCGTGTCACGGCGCTGCTCGGCGCCTGCCTGGCCGCCTGTCGCCCTTGTCAGCAGAGCTTGGCCGACGCGGTGCTGGACGGCGACCGGCTGGTCATCGCGGCCTTGGCCGACCGCGTTTACGGCAGTGCGCCCGTTGCCGGGATGCTGGCCACGCCGACCACGCGCGCCTTGCACGCGCTGGCCGTCAAACGCGCCGGCATCAGGGACGGCCGGGCGTTGCTGGCCTTCGTCGAGAGCCTGTCGCGCGAGCAACTCGACGATCTCCTGCAAGACACGCTGGACCGGTGGTCGGCCCTCGATGAGCTGGCGGACATCGCGAGCATCGCGGCCGCCAAAGCTGGCGAGCAGGGCGCATCGGCCAAGGCGCCCGAGCGGGAGCCGGCTACTCTCCGCACGACGGCGCGCTCCCAGCAGGCAGGCGGGCCCGGCTCCCCATCGCATCCACCGAACCAGACTCCACAGATTGTCGCCGCCTATGTTCTCAGCCCGGGTGTGGAGCACCTGCTCACCGAGCAGGAACGCGCCGATCTGCTCCGGCACGCAGAGGCCAGCGCCGTGGCCGGTGAGCCACTCACCTGCATGTTGTGCGACTACAGCGCGGACAGCGCAGCGGAGCGCGAAATCCATGTGGGGCTCGCGCTGCGCACCCTGCATCGTGACGGCCACAACCTCGACGTGCTGATACCGGTCTGGTCACACCCACGCTGCGCCCGGGCCCGGATCTGGGCGTGGGCGGAACTGGAGGACGAGCGGCGCCGCCGCGGACTGCCCGCCAGCGACGAGCACGACGAGCCAGGCCCCAGCCCCACCGCCGGCTCGGACACCACACGCACCGCTGAGATGGGTGAGGCGGATTACACGCTCTTCAGCCTGGCGCGGCTGACCGACAGCATCCACCCCCTGGTGGTGATCCAGCCTGGCCGACCGCACCCCTACGGGCTGCAGGGGCACCTGGCCGAGATGCTGTCTTACGGGCTCGGACCGGTCGACCTGAGCGGAGACATCCCGCCGCCGCGCCTGGCCGATTGGCAGATGCGCTGCGACCGGGGCCGCCTCAGCGCGCTCACCCGCCGCGGAGCGGGAACCTGGTACCGGCAAGCAGACGGACACCCCACCCCCGGCGAATGGCGCAAAGCGGCCCGCGCCCAGCGCCAGGCGCTCGTGCTGGTCCTCGCTCCAGGCACTGTCGCAGACGACGGCACAGATCACCGCCAGGCGCTGGCGACGGTCCCCGACGGGCACCTGCTCGGCGGGCTCATGGCCATCACCGGCACCCTGTAACCCCACCCATCGCGCCCTGACGGCAGACTTCCGGCGGCCGCACCTAGGCCGGAGCAACACAGGCGCAGCCGGGCTGCGGCCACCGAGCGTGTACCTGTTCATGCCCGCCCGCAGCTCGCACAGCGCGATCATCACCGTTGGACAAAGCCAGATCATGAAGGGGCTTCAGCACCGTCATGTCGACTCAGCCGCCAGAGCGGGACACAGTCCCGCATTCCGGTGATCGCCCGCCGCTGTGGTGCGGCCTCGGCCACCGCGATGCCGTCCCCTATGTCGAGGCCCTGGCTTTCTGGGGCCGCGCCGTCGATCAGCAGTGGGTGCCACGCAGCTACGCCCTCACCGTGCTGGTCGAGCACCCCTTTCTCCTTAACCCCGCCGTATGGCAGGGCCCTGAACCGCCCTGTCGATGGGAGCGCCTCTGGGCCGCCGCCGAGGACCTGGCCGACTGGGAAAACATCGTGGTCGACCTCTCACGCGATCCCGGCGACTTCTTCGACCACCTGCGTGCTGAACAGCGCCTGTTCAAGCAGCTCGCCGAGACCCGCGCCAACATCACCGACGGCGATCAGCACCAAGAACCCGACCGCACCCGGCATCACGACAGCTCCCCCGGCACCGCATCACCGTGACCGGCCCCACGCGCCACGATGCCGACGCCCGGAGCGCCACCCTCACCTGCCCCTACCGATCGCGACAGGAAACCTCCAGCATGACCGACCACACCACCGCCACCATCTCCGGCCGGGACAACGAGGCGAACCCGCTGATCCCCCAAGATCCGCACACGCGCTACCTGTTCCACGGCGACCGCATCACCCTGGACGAACTCGCTGTGCACCTGAACGCCGCTTCCATCTGGCTGCGTGACCTCGCGATAGCCGCGGAACGACCCGACACCCCGATAGAACTGGGCGACAACGTGTGCCAGCGCCTGGCCACACTCAGCGACGAACTCGCCCAGCTCGGTGAAGACATCGCCGAAGCGGACACCATCATCAGTGAACATCGCCCGCTGAAGCCACACCTGTCGATGCACAAACGTGAACCCTGGGGCAGCCGCGCCCACGGCGAGGACCCGGCCACCTGGGGCAAACGCCTGTCCACGGTCCTGTCCCTGCGGCAGATCCTCATGCTCGCCCGCCAAGACCACGAACCATGGGGCAACCAAGAGGCCGGCATCGCCTACTGGGACGGCATCAAAGATCTGCCCGGCATCGAGGACTGGGTGTCCAAACGTGCCGCTGATCGCCTAGCTCAAGCCCGCACCACAGCGATTCAGGCCCAGGCCCAGCGGGAGCGCTGCGATACCTGCCAAGCCCCCGCTGGCGTTTTGTGCCGGACGAAGAACGGCCATGTGGCCGAGTCCTTCCACAAACCACGGCTGAAGGCCGCCACTGTCGTCGTCGACGAAGCGCTCGCCGAAGGCTCCAGCAACGCCTGACAACCAGTTGGAGGCACGCGCCCACCAACGTCACCCGGGACTGGGAGAGGCGACGGGCCAGACCGCCAGCCTCGCCGCTGATCGCGTCTGCCCGCCCGGCCTGCACTGCCTGGAACTCACCCTCACGATGACCTGGCCCGCCTCCTGCAGCACCAGGTGTAGCAAGTCTTGGAACCTCACCCGCATCAACTGACGACACCGTCGGCTACGTCGTGATGGCCACCACCAGCAACCGCCCCGAAACCGCCCAGTGGATGACGCCGGCCCGGCGCGACAGCATCGAGCGCGCCGAGGCCGACCGGGCGTTCTGGGCCGACGGCCGGCATTTGAAGGGGGCGGGGCTGCGCTTGGCCAAGATCGTGCTTCTGCCCGACCCGCAGCCTGCGGAATGACCGCCAATCCCCCACCGTTCCCCACGTTCACGGGGTAATATGCGAACTCGACCTATGGCCCCAAGGAGGCCACTCGTGACCGACGGCACCCCCCGCCCGGCGAAACCCACATCCCGCTACCGCGCCGGCGCCCGGAACGATCCCGAGGCACGCGCCGCCCACAACGAGCAGACTCGGGAGTGGCGCCGCCAGCAGTCCGACGCCGAGTTCCCTTCCGCCGCTCGCCAGCGCGTCCTCACCGCTGTACGAGAGGGGCAGAAGCTCACCGACGCGGCCCGCGCCGTCAACATCACCACCAACGGCGTCTGGGGCCGCGCCCGCTGGGATGCTGAGTTCTCCGACGCTCTGGAAGAGGCGCTCGCGGCCAACTGCCCGGGTGGCGCTCGCTGTGGCACCGACGGCGGATACAAGGACGGCGGCCGCTGCCGCCGATGCCGAGGCGCCCACCGCAATCCGGGCGGCGCCCGCCCGGCCAAGCCCCCCGCGGCCGCGCCGCCCGGGTTCGACCTCGTCAACGAGCCCTGGATCGACGCCTACACTCTCGACGGCCACAAGCCGGTGACCGTCTCCCTGCGAGAGGCGCTGACCGGCGGCCACCGGCTGCGCGATCTCAGCTACCAAGACGGCACCGTCACCGTGGCCGTGCAGCGCTTCCTCGTCGCCGTAGCACACGACGCGCTAGCCGCGCCCGCCGACGACCGGCGACGATGGGCCGCCTTGTGGAAGGACGGACAGTTGCCCGCCGACCAGCTCGGCGCGTGGCTCGACGACCACGCCTCCGCGTTCGACCTCTTCTCCCCCGACCGGCCGTTCGCTCAGGTCCCCAACCTGCACGTGCCCGCCGAACCGCGCCCGATCTCCTACCTCACCGCCTATGCCCCCCAAGGCAGCGGCGCCGGATGGTTCTTCCAGCCGCCCACCGAACTCACCCCGGCCCAGGCCGCGTCATGGCTGCTGCACTGCCACGCCTACGACGCCGGCGGCATCCGCACCAAGGCCGGCGGCGGCCGCGAAGCGGGCACCCCCGCCGGGCCGCTCGGCTACGCCACGCAGATCCGGATCGTCGGCCTGAGCCTGGCGCACACGCTGCTCCTGGCGCTCATCCCCGAGCTCGGCAACGGCCGCACCTGGTGGAACCGCGTCCAGGAGCCCGGCCGCCGCAAGGGCGAGACCCCGCAGGCGATGGCGGACCTGCTGTGCTGGCCATCACGCGGCATCCGGCTGTTCCGCGACCCGGACGGCATGGTGCGCCGTGCCCACATCACCACCGCCGACGACCGCCCGGCCGATGCTGCCGACCCGTATGCGGGTCAGGCATGGACCGACCAGGAGGAGACGCTGCAGGCGCCGTCACCCAGCATGCTCGCGCCCATCTTCGCCAAGGACCCCGTGCCGGTGGTCGCCGCGCTGGGCGAGAGAGTCACCCGCCGCCTGGTGGCACCCGCCGAGCCGATCAGAGTGGAGCTGGCCGGGATTCGCTACGACAAGTGGCGTGCCACCATCCAGGACGCCGGGGTGTGGCGGTCGGCGATGACGACGGCTGCTCATCTGACGTCGGGGGCGCTGGCCGGGCAGGGCGCGGCCGCGGCCGTCGAGGATGCCCAGACGGCGCTGAACCTGCTGCGCTGGGCTGTCCGGGAGAACATCAAGAACATGTCGAGCGCGCGGGCCGAACGCGCCCGTATTCATGCCGATCAGGAGATCCGTATGGCGTGGATGCGGGTCGGTCCCGAACTCGCCCGCGTTCTCGGGCCGGGCGTGCCGCGCGAGCCCTGGCGGGAGCAGTTGCACGGGATGGGCGACGACGTCGGCAAGGCGCTGGGCCGCCAGTGGCGGGCGCTGGACCTAAGGGCGTCCGCGATGATCGAGTCGGCGGGCAACCTGCTGCGGGAGAAACTGCCCGCCTGACATAGTGATGCCCGCCCCAGCGCTCGGAGGGCGGGCATCGCTCTTGCCAGGGATGGTCACTTCTCACTTCTCGTTCCAGGACCACGCCTCCCCGTTGACGATGTTGTAGAAGTGGCTGGACGAGACACCGAGCCGGTCTGACATCGTCCGGACGGACGGGCCGCGGCCGCGGCCGATCTGCCCAGCCTCGAACGCTTCCCGGATGGCGTCGCCCTTCTCGATCAGCTTGACCCGCTCCTCGTGGGCGGCCACGGCGTGCCGCAGGTCGGCGACGTACACCTCACCCAGCGTCTGCTCGGCGAGGGTCTCCGCGTGCTGGCCGGCCAACTCCTGTGCGGCCTCGGTGGCGTCCTCGCGGCCGTGGTGGCGGGAGTAGCCGCACTCGCCGTTCAGCCTCCACGCGACGTACCAGGTGATCGCGTTGAACTGGTCGGCGACCGGGACGACCGCGATTTCGTCGGTGTGCTCGCCGGTGTCCATCTTCCAGGAGAACTCGTTGCTGAACGGTTCGCGGCCGCCGAGCAGGAATTCGGTGACGTCGGTGACGAAGGCCGCCTTAGCGGTCGCCTCGTCGGGGTGGGCGTCGGCGAAGAAGCCGGCGGGGGCGGCGCAGTAGGAGACCCAGACGCCGTGGTGGTTGATGAGCGCGAAGTCGTGGTCGGCGCCGGGGAACTGCTCGTCGTCCTCGCGGCCGGGGTGGGTCCAGACGTCGCCCAACTCGTCGACGGTGATCTCGGGGGTGCTGTCCATCAGGGCCTCCATCAATGAGTGTCCAATCGTTTGGACACTCATAATGTGCATCCCTCCGCCGCGAGTGTCAAGCTGATTGGACACTCGATATCGGGTCTGCCACCTAGCCCTACCCTCGCGCCTCATGCAAACATGGCCATCACTCCCCGCACGCCAGCGGGGATCGCCCCGAAGGCGAAGACAGGTACGCCTCGCGCACGCGAGGATCACGCCCGGCGACTTTACGGAATCAGGTCGATCTCGACATCGGCCCCCAACGCGGTCAGCGGCAGCGGATTGGCAGTCACCACCGGCAGTCCACGCCGCTTGGCCGCGAGAACAACACTCGCCGCGGTGACGCCCTGCTCCGCGTACGCGGCGTGCCGCGGCCGTAGCAGGGCCGCCACCCCGGGCGCGCTCTGCCGGCCCACTTCGTCCACGATCGTCACGTCCATGCTCAACAGGGCGTCCACGATCGGCGCCGCCGACTCCGGGAGTTGCGCGAGCGCCGCCGCCACCGCCGGACCCGTCGTCACGAGCGGCACGACGTAGCCGGCGTGCTCCGCACGCGCCCAGATGGTCGCGTCGACGAACGGGGACGTACGCCGCCCCCAGGCCACCAGCGCGCTGGTTATCTATAGGTGATCAACGTGTGTGCTGGTAGGTGCGCGTCCTGGGCTTGAGCCACCTAAGGAACGTAGGTTCACTTGGCTGATGCCTGGGCCGCCAAGATCTGACGTGGCGCGAGGTCGGTTCATCTGCAGGAGCGTCCTCTGCGGTCCAGCTGCCGCTCCGAACACTAAGACGGGAAGGTCCCAAGCCAGCACACGGCCGATGTCGCTGCTCGTTAAGCAGCGCGAAACAGCGGCCGAATCGTGCCGTCATGGGGGTCGAATCGCGAATCGAGCGCCCATTCACTCAATTCTCTGGTCACATCGTCGGGGTGTTCGCGCAGCCCTTTTAGCAACTCCTCAGCGAGGTCGATCTTCCCGTTCTCTCGGGGTTGTGCGGTGACGGTCAGCATGTAAGAGGCGGCTCGGGCGATGGGATATAGATCCGGCTTATCATTGGTTCGCTTCTCGATGACGAGATCGCGGAGTAGGTCGCTTAGCTCTTCCCTAATATCGCGTGCGTCCTTTTGCGCCCCATCAGCTCCAAAACAGTCGCCAATGGCGAATAGTGCTGCATGCATCTCGTCTATCTTGGTCGGTGTCGGAGAGTCCGCGATGCTCTTGAATGCGTCTTGACAAGCATCAGCGAGCGTTCCCCTGACGCCTTCGCTTCGGTGCTGCAGGAATCCCAGCGCGAACAAGGCGCGGATTCGAAGCCATGCCTCTTTTCGTTCCTTCTTGAGCACACGTCCCAGCGCTTCGGTGACCGGCTTGGCCATCCCGGCCGCAAGCAGCGTTTCGATCGCGTGGCGACGTTCAACTCCCCCGTTCTGTAGAAGAGAATGCTTAAACAATGTTTTTGTCCCTGGGAGGACATTTTTGGGAATCGCTGGCGACTCGAGAAGCTCCGCCGCATCTTCGACAGTGGCGAGCCAGTTCCCTCCCGCTGGCGGCCAAGAGTTGCAGATTGGATTCCCCTCACGGATGACGTTTTGTAGCGTGGCCGCCAACCACCGCAGCCCGTTGACTATGTCCTCAGAGGCGGAATCATCTTGGAACGCACTGACCAACTTCTCCAGATCGCTTTTGGTCTTGGCCAGATCTGGGCGGTCGTTGGCGACGGCTCGGTGCCACAGGCCATGCGCTGCAGTTGCACGTTCTCGAAGCGTCGCGTTGGGATTTTGTGCTCTCGCGAGGAGAACATTGCCGACCCAGTCATCTTCGGGCGGTGACCACTCCGACGGGACGACGAGTGCAAGCTCGAGGTCCAGTGATCTTCCGGGGTAGAGGCTCTTCTCCCGAAGCTCTTCGGCATCTTCGAGTAGGTCACGAATCCAGACCTTCAGAGGGCGAGGGGCCAGAGGGCCCTTCATTTCGCTAAGCCGCGCGAGCTTCGAGATTGCTCGCCATACCCGGAAACCCAGTGGCCAAGTCCGTAGCCGACGTTCCAGGCTGTCTCTGACGAAATCGACATAGTTGGCGAAGCTGCCCAGGAGGACCAGGGCGTCAACGTTGAGCGGCGACGGCGTTGCCACGCCGATCATGATGAGCTGTTCCACTGTTTGCTTGATCTGGTCTTTGTGACGCTCACGTATGGGGCTGACGGCTCTATTCGCGTTATCCGCTGCGAGAAACTGCGACAACAGCACGGTTGCCTTGATCAGCACGTCAATCTCGGTGCTTGGGGGTTCCCGTAGCGTCCTGCCGGCCCAGCTCGCGGGGATATGCGCCCCTAGGCTTGTCCTGTCCGCCAGTCTGCGCAGTCGTATGCCTAGGGAACTGAGCAAGCCAACGTCCTCCATGTCCGGCGCCAGCGCGACGAGCAATTCGTCCAACTGCTTCAGTCGATCATTTGATGGGGGATTTTGGTCGCCGAGTTCATGCGACAAAGTCGTGTCCCGCATGTCGATCGCCTGGGCGACGGCGGCATGGGAAACCCCCGTGTGCTCCCGCAGTCGTTCCAGCTGTGCAGCAGTCGCATATTTGATCAGCTGGTCGTTGGAGCCAACGTCACTGATGTCGTAGATCCTGCTCACGAGTCCAACGTAACAAGAGTTGCTTTTCGTCCGTCAAAACTTGTGATCGATCAACGGCAAATTGCGTGATCGGCACTCTCGGTGAGTTGATCTGCAAGGACAATTTGCTAAATCATGCGTTTTCAGCCCTTGACACGCGAAATGACCAATCGTCATCAGGCAGGATGAGTGTGGAAAGCAGGCGGCCCCTCGCGAGTCTCGACTCGGAGGGGCCGGCAGTAGAGGTAGATCGAATTTGGTCTGGACCCATGTTCGATCTTCAGCCCCATCAGCCACACTCTGCGAAAGGCGCTGACATGGTTGTCTCCACTACCACGGAGAATACCTCCGTGGAGGGCTGGGCGGTAGATATTCCGTTCCTTCGTGCAGGCCGAGACCGCTCCCCTGTGCGGATCACCGGCAATAGCCCGACGTTCCATTCCTTGATCTATTTCGGGGGCCTCGCCGGGCCGACGCGGATCGCGATGGCCCATTTCGGGCCGACAGACCCGAAGACCATCTTCTGCGCGTATCTCGCGTGTGTCATCGGGGCGCTGCTCATGGCGCGCCTGATCCGAACCAAGGCCGAGAGAACGGCTCGGATGATCAGTAGCGCGCTTGGGCTGGCAGGGTTCGCCATGAGCACCACCGTGCCGACCTCGGCGACCCCGATCGTGGGCTCTGCCAGCACCGCCGTGTGGCTGATTCCCCTCGCAGCCACCGCGTTCATGGTTCTACTCAACGGCGTGGGCGAGGTCATGTGCCGGATATGGCCGGACTCGACCGAGCAGGTCGATCGCTCTCGCAGCCAGCAGGGCTCGCCCGCCACCAGCAGGACCGTGAGGCGTGGTGGCGCGAAGAGCACCAAGTAAAAATCGCGTTTAGCACAGCGATTTGGACGGCTGTGGCGGTCAGTCGTTGGTCGTCCCGCAAGAGCCTCGTCGATCCGCTCGACGAGGCTCTTGTTGTGGCTGAGCTGATCGAGCTGGTGACCGAGCTGCAGCTTGAGAGGCCCGGGATCTAAGACATGGCAGTGGGTTCGATGTTCTCCGAGCGGATCATGCGGCGCAGGCTCGTGCGCGCTGCAGCAAGATCGTCCTCAAGCTCCTCGACCTGGCGGCGAAGAACGTCCCGGTTGGCGGTGAGCGTGTCCACCTCGCCCAGCAGGCGCTCGTTGTGGTGGGTGAGCTCGTCGATGCGCTGCACCACGTCCTGCCGGCCGAGCGTGTCAAGCTGTGCACCCAGAGCGCGTTGCATCCCGGCGCGTAGCGCGTCGCGCTCCTGTCTGAGTCGGGTGATCTCGGCACGGGCGAGGGCCAGGTCGGTGCGCAGCCCGGCCGAGGCGCGCTCCGGCAGGACCGAGCTCGCGGGAGTTGGCGTCGTGCGCTGGCGGTCCCGGGCGGCCTGGATGGTCTCCTTGACGCCGGGTGCGTAGACGAGCCAGGAGGACACTCCAGCGCGTCGGGCGACCGTGGCGAAGGTGATGGGCTCACCAGCCGTTTCGAGGTCGCTGACGGCTTGCAGGGCGCGTTGCCGCTTGCGTTCGCTGTCGGTGCGCCGCGCGGCGTGCATACCGTCGGTGGAGCGGATGTGTCCGGTCATGGCGCAGTCGGTCCCTGGGTGACCTCGACGATGGGCAGCGAGCGGCCGCGGGCGGCCCGAGAACGGCGCAGCACCTTGCTGGCCTCCTCCACCTCACTTCGCTCGTCGGCGGACAGCCGCGCCAACGTCTCCCGCATGGTGTCTGCCACCTGCTGGAATGCGGTGATCTGGTCGGTCAGGTTGCGGACGACGAAGTCGTCGACCTCCAGTGCGATCGCGGTCTCCCGGTCGGCGCGCAGGCTGTTGAGGTGCTCCTCAATAGCCAGCAGGTAGGACGGGTCAGGCCGGTAGAAGCCGCAGCCGGCGCACTGGAACCGGATCGGGCAGCTCTGGCCGCCGGCCTTGACGTTGGAAGGCTCGACACAGTTGCCGAACGGGACGGCCACCGAGCGCACCTCGTAGGCGGTGGCCGAGCCGAACGCGGCCGAGCGACCGCCGCGGTCGATGACGTGGCGGCTCAGCGCCTTCATCGCTTCACGCTTCCGCTTGGCGGTCACCTGGTAATAGCCCATCGTGACCTGGGCGTCCTTGTGGTCCATGAGATCGCGAAGGACGTCGATCGCCACCCCGGCGTCAGCGTGCCGTTGAGCGTAGGAATGCCGGAAGGCGTAGGGATAGACGAGCAGGCGGTCGAACGGCAGCGGCGCGCCGTCCGGGCCGGGTAGCTCGCTGTCGAGCCGAGGAACGGCGTCCGCCCAGGCGCGGATGATGCGGGAGATCGTGTTCGAGATGATGTGCGGCGTGCCGCTGGTGTCGGTGATGGCCGGGAACAGCCAACCATGGCTGCACTCAGGGATGGGCAGCCGGCTGACCCGCTGCCGCCAGGTGAGGATCTCGCGGGCGAGTTCTGCGGTGATCGGCAGGCGCCGGCGCAGGCGCCGGGCCTTGCGGTTGTCGTAGATGAGGCTGTGCTCCCCGCCGATCACTTCGACGCAGTCGCGCGTGAGGGCGGCGACCTCGTTGGGCCGGCGGCCGGTGTCACGCAGGATCACGTAGATCATCTGACACATGGCCTGGATGTCGTTCTCGGCCAGCCGGCCGTAGGTGATGCCCCGGCCCAGATCGCCCATATGTGCGTCGAGTTGGCGGATGACAGTCTCCGGGATCGCCTTGCCGATCTCGTCCTCGTTCGGCTCGACATCCAGGATGCGGTGGTTGGCGTTGCGCGCGAAGGCGCCGGGAATGTCGTTCATCAGGCCGGCCGCGCGGCCGAAATCGAGGGTGGCGTAGAGGTGGCCGAACAGCACCCGGCGGTGCTTGGCGCTGTAGAGCTCCCCAGAGTCCATGGTCAGGTTCTTGAACGCGTGATAGACCGCGGTCATATCGGCATAGTTCAGCACCATCACCCAATCGGCTCGCGTCAGCGTGTCGTCGCTGGCGGCGTTGGCGAACAACGCCACGGCGCGGGCCCAGCGCCGGGTCAGCCGGGCGTGCGCCGGCTCGACCGGGTCGGCCAAGCGCGGCGGCATCTCCTCCAGGACCTCCAAGGGCGTCACCGCGTCGTCGAGGATGAAGCCCATGAGGTCGATGTCGAGGTTCGTGGTCCACTGGGTCGTGTCGATCGGCCAGTTCTTGTGGCCGGTCTGCCACAGCTCCAGCACGCGGCCCGCGCGGTGGTGGGTCGGCTCGGTGTACGGGCTGCCCGTGGTCACATCCCGGGTCAGGCGCACGAGGACGCGCCGCCACCAGTCCCGTTCAGCGATCTCCGGACTGTGCTGGCCGTTCTCGACGGCATGCGCGCCGAACTCGGCGACGTCGGCGGCCGGCGCGAGCTCCGCCGTGGCAGTGACTGATGTGCGGCCGCGCATCACCACGGCGTGGCGGGCGGCGGCGGCCAGGCTGTCGAGCTCTTCAGCACTGATGCCGCCACCGGCGGGCGGGGAGGTAAAGGTCAGGCTCGCCAGCAGCACCGCGCGCTCGGCCCCGGATCTGACCAGCCAGACGACGACCCTCGGGCACGGGACCTTGGCGAGCTTCCAGGCCCCTGACATGGCCAGGGCCGCTGCCGCCCGGTCCTGCGGGTCAAGCAGACGGGGGCCGTCCTGGGTGATGTCGAACTGCAGGGTCACCCGCAGCCACACGGCGGCGGGAGGGTCCTGTTCGGCGCGGAGCGCCGTGGTGTACTTCTCACCCTGGCGCGCGGCCTGGCGGGCCTTCTTGGCGGCGGTGGACTGGTTCTTCGGCATGCGTTCGGCTCCCAGCTCGGCGAGGCCCCACGCGCCTGGCCGGTTCGGGTCAGCATGCGACATGTGCCGGACAAGGAGCCGGCAGCCGCACGGCTATCGCCTCTGCGCCGGCTCAGCCGTTCGGCCAGTTGGCTTCCACCATCTCCTCAAACGAGCCGAACAGGGCGGGCCAGCCAGGGCGAGGCTCGAGGACGCGGTCGGGCAGCCGCCCGAAGCTGATCGCCAAGCAGACCTCGACGCTGTTAATCCCTTCGACAGCCAGCCAGCCCGCACACGCCAGATCGCCGCCGTCTCCTGGTTCGCCGGATGACAACCGAACAAGGGGCACTCGTATGCGCGTGTCCCACATCGGAGCGGCAGGTGGCGCGCATGTCTTCGAACTGCTCGCGGGAGAAGGCCCGGCGCGGCGCGTCCCGGCGGAACGGCAAGGAGGGCATGGTGCTGCCCGGTGTTTCATCGGCATCACAGCCGCGCCGCCGGCACCCGACGGCGGATCCGGCGTAACGCATCCTGCCGCACGTTCATCGCCGGCCTGGAACAGCTCCGTCAACGGCACCAGCGACTCGATGTTCGTCTGCCGCGCCTTCGCCACCGGCACGGCAAAACGGGCATCGCCGGCGTTCGAGGGCGCGCCGTTGGAACGCCGTGCGGGTGGCCCGGTGCCACTGGCGGGGCTGACAAGCGCCAGATTGCGGTGTGGCCACGCAGGTTGCGGCGAGGAGGTGGGCGTCCTGAGCTACATGGAGCACGCGTGGGGTCTTGTAGCGCATGGGTATGCCGCCTGCAACTGCCTGAACAGGGTCGCACCTCGCTTGGTGAGTTCCACCCGGCGGCCTTTGTCGTGCCGAGCCCCCAGCACGGTCAAGCCGCGATCGGAGAGCGCGACGAGGTCGCTGCTGTGGATGTTGCCGCCCGGGCGGGTCATGGATGTGGGGTAGACGTACAGGTTGCCGTGGTAGGCGCGGTACAGGAGGTCGATCTGTTCATCGGAAAGGCTCATGCTGGCTCACTTTTTATGGCTGTTCAGGGTCTTGATCGGATGCCGCCGGGGTGCAATGACCTGTGCGCCTGGCGCTGTTCGAAGTCGGACTGCGGCCACGAATGGGAAATCGAGCTTTCCACTAGAACGCTCGCGGGACGAGGATGCAAGGAATGCGGTCATCGTAAGACCGGGGCGGACAACAGCCGACCTGGCCCAGGCGAATCGCTGGCTGAGGTGAACCCGGCGCTGGCGGCCCAGCTTGTTGAGGTTGTGGACCACCCGAGGTGGACCGCATGGGACCTTCTTCCGAATTCGAACAAGTCGTGCTGATGGAAGTGCCCGGTTTCGGACTGCGGACATAGGTGGCCGGCTCCACCCGGCCGACGTTAGAGCGGCGTGAACAGCGGTTTGTCCGAAGTGCGGGCGGAAGCGCACTGTGGCGGCACGGGTCCGGCCGAAGTCATCGGACATCCGGAAATGAGGGCTGCGGATCTGCGTGTGAACTCTCGCAAGGACTGCAGATGGCGGTGCTTGAAGGCAGGGTGTACTGAAGCTTTTCATTCCCCTGGCGGCGGGGTGCTGGTCACAGCATGATCGCGAGTCTGGCGTTCGCCTGACGACGTAAGAAACCCTGGTAGATGGATTGATCACCACAACCAGATCCGTCACAACCAGGGGCCTCGGATGCTTTTCTATCGTGCCGCCGTCAATTTGTCGCGTTCAACGCTGAACTACGTCGCCGGGGTGATCCGCCGGCCCCCTCTACGAACTCGGCAGCAACGGCAGTCACCGGCTCCACACCGCCCGGATGCTCAACCTGCCCGCCATCTGGACCGAAGTGCAGCAGCGGACGCTGGCGCCCTGGGTCATTCCTGAAGACACCGGCGCGGAAACCGGCGACGACGCCGCTGCTGTGGTCGCGTGCTGGCGCGGGCTGCTCGCCCGTGAACTGGTCGTGGGCCGCCTCCACGAACAGGACGGGTTCCCGCTGACGGCCAAGCTCTGCTTGGACTACGCGGCCGCGCCCTGGTTGCTGGCCGTCCCTGACAGCGCCGCGGCATGGGCTCGCGCCTACGAACGTACCTATCCGGGTTCCCTCACTCGGATCGGTATCCCGGCCGCTGCGTATGCGAGTGCTGACGCGTGGATGGCGTGGGCCGCCTCGGACTGATCATTGTGTGCCCTGAACGCGGAGGCAGACGGGCTTCATCTTGACGGCGAAGCCGTCATCGACACCATCGGGAACCACCCCCGCCCGCCGCCGCCCGTCGGCCCCGAGATGCTCGTGGAGTCGGGCGCGGCGTCAACGTCCAGCCGACGCGTCGTGTCGGCCCCCGCAGAGGGCCAGCCGTGTTCCCTGGTAGCTGCGGCGTTGGACGGAAGCCATGACCGGCGCGCGGGGCCGCCCTCGCGCCGGCTGCGACTCACTCACCCAACGGCACTCGCCGCGCCGGCGAGCCACAGAGCCTGTTGCGCGCGAAAGGGGAAGCTGTCAGCCAAGCAGGTGGAGGACCCTTTCGCCCAGGCGTTCCAACGTGCCGACCGGGTTGTGTGCTGTCGCCGGCCCGTCGGGTCCAAGCTGGAGGAACCAACCCAGCGCGATCAAGCGGCGAAACCCCAGCACCCGCTCGGCTTCTCCCGGTGTCAGGTCGATGTGATCCAGCAGCTGTTCCGCGTCCAGGGCGCCGTCGATGCGGGAAATGTGCTCGGTGACCTCGCCCAGTTCGAAAGCACGATCGCTCCGGCCGGAGTCTTCCCAGTCGATCAGCCGCACACGACGCTCGTGATCGTCCCACAGGTAGTTGGCCCGATTCCCGTCCGCCAAGCCGAGGACGGGCGGCAGCGGGTTCGTGACGAGCTGGTCGGGAGCGGTCGAAGCCAGCCACGCGACCCCTGCCCGAAACGCCTCAAGGACGAGAGGATCAGCGCCGAGATCAGGCTGCTTGCGCGCCCATGCCCGGGTCTTGGCCACCGCTGCGGCTGGCCCCCAGGGGGCGGGCTCGACGTCTTCCACCACCTCGATCGGAATCTGATGCAGCCGGCGCAGTGCGGCGGCCATGGCCTGGACCTGCTCGCCGGTGGCGTGCTGGCCGCGCAGGACGCGGCCGGGCAGCCTGCTCATCACGATCATCGGCGGGTGCGCGTCGAGCGCTGCCTCCACGGGTGCGGGCGCGAGGCCTGGCGCGTGTTCGGCCAGAAGGGTGAGCGCCTCCCATTCCCGCTGGGGCTCTCCTCTCCCCCATGACGTGTACCGCTTGACCACGACGTCGTCGCCGATGTCGAGGCTGTGGGTGCATCGGCCGACCGTCATACGTCTGCCTTGCCCCTTTCTGCCTCTCGGGTTGAAGGACAGCCCCTGATCCAGCCACTTACCAGGAAACAAGGGAGCTGAGGTTACCGCAGGCTGCGCCGGTTATCAGGGCCGAGACAAAAGATCTGTCACCGGCCGGAGGGGGCAACGCTCGCGCCCCTCGCCCGCGAGCCGGGCGGAGCGAATCCTGCCGTCGGGCGCACATGCTGCCCAAGCAATCCTTTATCCGCCCGGTCCGGGCGCGGTGCGGCGGCCGGGACAGACCAGCGACGAACCGTTCGGGCCCGGCCACGGGGTGCGTTGGCGCGTCAGGCGTTCACAACCTCGAATCTCTCTGCCGCTTCCCTGCCCCGGATCTCTACCCGGCCGGTCGTGGACGCAGTCAGCGTGCATGCCGTCACGTTGTGCACGGCGGCCAGATGGGCTCGGTCGCGGATCACGCCGCGTGCCTCCCAGCGGCCAGCGCGGGCCGGGTGCAGCCAGCCACGCGGCAGGTTCGAGCCCGGCCGGATCACCATGGACGGCGTCCTGCCGGTGATCGCCTGTGCGGCGAAGCCATTCACGGGCCTCCACCCGTGACGGCGCAGCTCGGGAGGTCGCCGATGTTGATTGCCGCGATCGGGAGCGAGTCTCTACAACGTCCTGCTCCTCGACCCACCGCAGAAGATAATGTGACTTGCGGCACCGGCATTCTCGTGACCGGTCAGAAGATTTCTCCCCTGATTCTGCGCATGACACGCTGTACCACCAGGTCTGCGGTCGCGGCCTCGTCTTCCACATGGAGCAGATACGTAGCCGGCGACGGGGCAAGCGCTTCGGCGCGCTTGGCGCGGGCGTTACGGCGGACCTGTACTAAGGCGAGGGCTGCAGCGGCCCCCATTCCCACCGCTTCGTGCCCGGTGGCGACGCCGGACGCGATGGCGCCCAAGGCGGTGAGCATGCCAGGTAGTTCGATCTTCAAGTTGATCACGGCGAATCGGGTGTCCACTCGCATAGCTTTCAGCGCCTTGCGAAGCTCGGCTGCAGGCCGGCCGAAATCGGCGAAGGCGACGTCCCTCAAGAGCGACTCGACTACGTGGCGATCCTGGATGGTGCTCAGCTGGGTAGCGATCTCGGCGGCCCTGTCCTCTACGGTAGCCCCAAACGCATCAAAGTCCGCTGCGTATCGCTGGCGGATCTTGACAATCGTCTCCACAGGTACGTTGTACAGGTCGTCTGGCACAACGAGACCGACCGCGAAGAGCCCGAGAGTGTGCGCAACCGCTCCTGCGTGCGCAGTCAGATCGTCGTCGTCGAGATCATCGACCTTCATAACATGTGCCGCTCGTACCGCTTCCAGGCCAGCAGCGGCTTGGGTGCCGATTTGGTCGCAGACCGGCTGTAGTTGGTTAGCGGTGGCGACATGGTTGGCGAGCACGCTCATGTACCACCAGGCGAAGTGAGGGTGCATGGCCACCCACGGTCCGATGTGCGCCGCCAGACCATGCGCGGCCAGTTCGTCGCGCAGCCTCGGATCGACCTGCTCCTCGTAGACGCCGGCGAGGGAGCCACCTGTCGCCGTGACGCCGAGCGATGTGTCACGAAGCGCCCATTGCGTTTCGACCTCGTGCATCTTCAGCCCCAGTGCGTCGAACCCGTACGCTTCGGCGAGCTGGGACCCATGCTCGGCCAGCAACGCCCGCACCTGCGGTGTCACAGCGGCTGCCGATGTCTGTGTGCTACCTGCGGTCAGGCGGAAGTCGAATCCGATTTCACCAGCGAGGACCTTCATGGTCTCTGAGTCGCGCGTTGGATAGCCGTCGGGCACCATGCGCACGATCTTGGGCCAGTATAAGGCGCACGCTTTGAGCCAGGCATCGTCCCGAATATGAATGTACGGATAGTACAGGCCGTACCTGCGCATCTGTCGTTCCCCTCGCCGGCGCACTCTGTCCGACCCACTCCACCACGTTCGCAGCGACATGCAAAAAACCGGAGTGAGATCTGCGCGTTGATCCGGTCAGCACGCCGGGCGGAGTTCCTCGTCCTGTTCGCATTCCTGCTGGCGGGCACCCACACCACCCCGCCGAAGATCGTCACAATCAGGTGGGCCGACATCGACTTGGCGTGATCCTGCAGTCCCCATCGAAGGGTTGAAGGGACGTTGTCCTCACTACCCTTCGCCGGGTGAGGACCGATCGGGCTCGGAACGGGCCGGCGCGTTACGGCCGCCATGCCAGAGCAAGCGAGCCGAGGTGGACGCTCCACGTGGTACTGAGCTGCGCGCGGCAGTAGTAGCTGGTCCGCTGCTGCCGGAGACTGCCCGTCGTCGGGCTCCTCGTCGTCGGCGTCCACCGTCGCGCGCCGTTGCTCGATCACAATGTCGCCAGTCCGGTCCTTTTCATTCCACGCGGATAACTGCCGGGCATCGACCGCAGGCCGCAGGTGCCGGCAATACCGGCAGTCCCCGACCGATATGGGTCGCGGCCGCGCCCGGTCGCCGTCATCCGGCCGGCTCTAGCCAGCTGACCAGGGCGATAGTCGGCCATTACCGTCCCGATCACCTGCCAGACCGCGTCCATGTGCACCGGGCCCGGCCATCCGAACGCACCTCCGTCAGACGGGCGGCGCGACAACGGGATCGTGATGCTGGTGCCGTATCCACTCCGCGGTGCTGGCGTAGCCGTCCCCGTTCCTTGCTGAGCTCGGCGGGCGCGCTACCTCCGGCCGCATGTCTTCGGCTGTCTTCGGCGTCGCTCTGCTTCGACGCACACGAGCCCATCACTCACGAGCAGAGCGCACAGCGTGACGACGGATACAACACGGCCCCAGGTACACGTCCTGGATGTCGCGTTGACGAACGCAGTCCACCCCGAGGTGAGCCTAGGTGCGGTCACCTCTGTCCTGCTAGGTTCCCGCCGGTCATGGTGGCTGTGAGGAGGCTTGAGCCGATGCGACGACTGCCTGGCGCAGACACCAGCCGCCCCCAGCCGCCGGGTAGAAGCCCGTGCGGGTGGTACGACGGACTACAACGATCACAGCGCCTTGATCATCACCCGGAAACCGTCCGCGCCTGCCGCGAAGCCGACTCTCCGCCTCGCGACCACGACGTCGACCGTTTCCCCCCATGCCAGCGGCCGGTAGCCGCGCCGGCGATACCAGCGCACCACCGGCCGATCGGCGTCACGCACCTTGGCATACAGCAGCCTGCCGCCGCGGGTACGTGCCATCTGCTCGGCCTCTGACAGCAAAGCGCCACCGATCCCCTGCATACGCGCGTGCGGCGCGACTGCGAGCAGTTCGATCTCCGCCAGCAGACGCGTCAGACCTCGCTGAACCGTGTCTCCCTCATCGGCGCATTCGTCGATGAACCGGATGGGCGGGCACTTGTACAGCATGCCGGCCACCTGGCACGGGTCAGGGCCGGCGCCAGCAGCGCCGACAGTGGTGGCAATCAGGACCACGCCGTGTCCATGCGGTAACGGAATCTGTCCGCCGGTCTTGTCGATCGCCGCGGCGAAGGCACTGCGCCCGGGGGCCGGCATCCAGGGCATCGCCCAGCGCGAGCGCCGCCAGCGCCTCAACGGCGTCCCCGTCGCCGCGCCGAGCTTGACTGATGTGGACCATGGCGCATTGTAGGCACGAGCCTGGTGGCGGCAGTCAGCCGAAGGATCCTCACCTCCGGTGTTCTGCCGGTCGGCCTCCCCGTTGTCGAAACGCGAGCCGGCGGGGCTGACCAGGCGCCGACGTTTCGTGAAACGGGATCGTCGTCCTTGATGGCCGCGAGAAACGGCTTTGATCTTCTGTTGGGTCGCTCGCGCGTAGGGTCCGGGACATGCGTGCGGGCATCACCTGGGCTGCTGCGGCCGCGGCCGTCACCGGCGGCGCCGGGCGATGGGGCAGGCTCCGGGTCAAGGCGTGGCCGGGCCGGCGGCTGGCGCGGCAGGCGGCCGCCAGCTTGATCACCACGCTCCCCCAGTTGCGGGCGGACATGCGCCATGCCCTTACCAGCACCGATCGAGGCATCGCGGTCGCTCGGTGGAGATCGCGATGGATGCTCGCTGCGGCGATGATCGACCTCGTTGACCCTGCCGCCGCCAAGGCGGTGCGGGCCGGTGGCCGGCGGCTGCACCGGCACTTGATGGCCGTGGAGGTGTCGGGAACCGCCTGGCCCGTTGGTGGCATCCGCCGAGAGACTACAGAGCGGATCACGGCCGAGGCCCGCTGTGCCGCGGCACGCTGGCGCATCTAATTAGCCGCCTCACCGGCCACCAGCACTGATGCCCGCCGCGCGCCGCGTCATCTCCGTACCGCCAGCGTGATGAAAGTCTGCCTCTGCTCGTGCTGCTTTGTGCCCCTCGCGTGCACCGCACAGAGGCAGGACGTCAAGGCCGACTTTTCCGAACGGGCATAGCGTCGGGCGGGAACACAGCGTCGAGCGCAGTCTCGACGAGCCAGCCAGCGCGTCCCTCACCTTTCATCTCAGGCTCCTGCGCGAAGCCCCCGCGGCCACTGACGACAGACACCTCCCACGTGGCCGACAGCACCGTCGTCGACCACTCGATGATCTGCCCTACCGACAGGTCTCCATCATGCTGCCGCTCGCCTAGCAGTTCATCCACCGCACCCGCTGCCGCCCCCAAGGCCAGCTTCATTCCCACCCCTCCAGGACCTGCGCCAGGGCCGCCCGAGGCCGCTAGGCCGCCCGAGGCCGCTAGGCCGCCCGAGGCCGCTAAGGCCCCCACCGTCAGCAACGGATGTTTCCGGGCACACACGCCCACCAGATGATGACGCTCCTGGCTCACAATCCGAAACAGCCGAGCATCAGCGACAGCCATCTCCACATAGGCCGCTATCACCGCTCCCACGTCACTGACCCGGCCGCCACGAGACTGCCCCAAACGCTCCCAGGCCGCAGCCGCCAAATCCTCGGTGCAACGATCGACCACCGCCGCCAGCAAGCGCTCCTGCGTCCCGTAGAGGGAGTAATACGACCGCAACGAGCACTGAGCCCGCCGCACCACCGCCTGAACCCGGGTCGCGGCAAAACCCGACCGGCCGAATAGATCAAACCCGGCCCCGATCAGCCGTCGTACCCGATCGTCCTGCCGTTGCGTGCCGCGATCGCCAGGCCACCCCACGTGCACTGCATCCCGGCCCCCCACCGGCCCGTTCCCGACCGCCTCGAGGTTCGGCCTGCTGTAGGCAACCCGCGCCCGTTCCCTCGTGCCCCCGCCTTGAGTTCCGGCCGCTTCCGAAAGCTCCGACCTCAACACCGCGCCCGCATGCACCAGCCTCGTCAGGATTTTGCGCAGATAATCCGCCGTCACCGGACACGGAATCTCCTCGCGCAGCTCTCTCACAGTCATGTTGCGCGGCTCTTCAGGAAGTCGCTGCAGGATCTGCTCAAGCACCGTCGACATCCCACACTCCTGTCATACTCTCATCTGATCTTTTCGCAGGGCGGGTAACAGCAACCCTGGAGGTTGCCTGCTCTGTCCGACGAAAGATGCCGTCCACCGCGTGACGACCGGCCAGAAAGCACGATCAACCGGGGAGCTGAAGGGCGAGGCTGGGGCGCCCAGGCTCCTCGCCCTCATGACTGACTGGCACACGTCCCTACGGTCCGTTCCCGTCATGCGTCTCCCGCTGCTCTCCGTTGTCACACGGCAAGCCTCGCCAGTCGCGCGCCAAGCCGTTGAACGCTCCCGCTCGTGCGGCGGTCACGAACTGGTCCCGCACCTTCTGCGGAACGTCGAAGATCTTCGGCTTCCACCCGGTCAGCGTCACCTGGCCGAGCTCCTCGCTGATCGTGAACCGCACCCATGCCCCAGGTACCGCCACTGGTTGCGGCGGGTCATCGTTGTCAGCGGCCTCCACCCCGTCGCGCCGCTCCCGCAGCCGCTCCGGGCTGTACACACCGGAGCTGACCACCCGGAGAAACTTCTCCCACGCCCACGCCCACGCCCACGCCCGCACTCGCCAGCTCACCTGCGAGCCCCACCGCACCTGTACGAACGGTCCGAACTCATCCCGCCGGGCCTCCACATACCCCGGCTCATCGACGTTGGATTCGTCATGCTCCATCACGCCTCCCCCATCAGCCTTGAAAGGCGTGGCCCGGCCTCTCCGGCAGCCCCGAGCCGCCCTGTGCACTTGTGCCCGCCCCGTACACAGGAGACGGCGCGACCGGCCGTCTTGCGAGGCATCCTTGGCTGCATCGTCACCGGCCCGTCCTGATCAACCGCCCAGCTCGTGGGGTCTGAAGCCGCCCGCGCCGCGTCCGGGCCGAGCGGCACCGTGCTGGACGGCCGGAAACCACCTGGGCGCGCGTCAGGCTTGATAACCCGAGACAGAACAGAGCCAGCCGCCGGCGCGTCCGTCGATGCTCGGCAACCGGAGTTTCTTCGAAAACCCATTCGCCATGAATGCTCCATACACGTACCATTTGCCAGAATTATCACCATTCGGGCAGAATTTGCGCTGATTGCTCCGCCTGAGCGCATCATCACCTCCGCACGCACGTCTCACCTCACGCCTTGCAGAGGTGATCACCCTGGCTGGGGCCGCCATGCTCCCGTGTCAGTTTCCGTGAGACCAGTACGGGTATGCGTCAGAGGTAAGAGACGCTGTCGAGTCAATACCTCTCCGCTATACGCTCAGCTGGTGGAAGCCCGGACCCTCCCCGATGCACTCAAGGCGATCATGGCGCAGCGCGGCTGGAGTCAGGCCCAGCTCGCTGAGCGCCTTGGGATGTCGCAAGCTTGGATTTCAAGAGTTTGCAGCGGCATCTCCGACACGGGAGTGACTAAAGCACAGGAGCTTCTCTCGCGGGTTGATTGGGAGGTTTGCTTTTCACCAAGTGTGGAGGAGCCCGTGGATCGCAGGGAGTTTCTGACAGCCGCCGCATCGGTCGTCTTCGTGCCTTCAGCCGGCGGCGCCCATCCCTACCGTGATTCCGGCTACTTGAGCACCCTGGCTGACAGTCTGGCGCGCGGCCGATATGAGCTCGGCGGGCTACCTCTGACATCACGCGCTCTCTCACACATCAAGCAGGTGAGCGCGCTGACGATCGCTTCCCTCGATCAGGAAGCGCAAAAAGCAGCCTCAAATCTGATGTATCAGGTCAGTGTCACCTTCTATGACGCCGGCAGGCTGGCCACTTCCCAGCGCGCCGGCTCTCTCGCGCTCGAGCTTGCCTTCCACGCGCAACACTTCCCAGCGCAAGCTCGCGCCTATGACGTCTTGAGCCGCGTAGCCCTTTACAAGAAGGACGCGACGCGAGCCGCCCAGTACGCCCAGCGCGGCCTGCGCATTCCCGACCTGCCCGCGAGCAGGACATCCAGTCTGCACATGCGACTGGGGCGGGCACTTGTCGCGGCCGGGGAGCATGATCGGGATGCGCGGCAGGCTTTGGAGACCGCCCTCGGCACCCATTCCCTGAGCCCGTTTGCGGAGGCTGCTCTTGGTGGTGACGTGGCCATCGGATTGAGCCAGCTGGGAGACTACGACCGTGCCGACGCCCTTCTGCGCGATGCCGCTAAGGCGATGAGCCGGTATTCGCTGCTTTTTCAGGCTCAGTATGTGGGCCGTCAAGCTCAGACCGCTATCCGTGCCGGGCGGCCAAGTCTCGCGGCCGAATACATGGAGACGCTCACACGTGCTCTGCCTTTGGTCAGCTCAGCTCGCGTTAATTCCCGGGCGCAGGAGATCCTGTACACGACCAAGTCATGGGAACGGATGCATGAAATCCGTGACGCGCGTGCCCGCCTGCAAGAGATGCTGATTTCAGCACCTCCCGTTTCTTGACCGCGGCAACAATGGGCTGTACGCCGTTATGGTGTTCCTTAGCCCGCTAGATCGTCGCGGAGCACGAAAAACGGGAAGGGCGCGAAGCTACTAGCTCCGTTTCCGCCCACTGCACTCACGCCGGCAGCGCAATGACCACGAACAGGGTCGCCGCGGCGATGACAGCAGCGCTGAGAGATCCAGCCTCACCGCTGTTGTCATCGCCGCGGCGGAGAACTGGCCTCGGTCCGGCCAGCAGCCGAAAACCGTGGTGCGGAAAGCACCGCTGGCATCCATTAGGGGAGCGCGGTCACAGCTGTAGTCCAGCCTGCTGGTGAGTAGGACCGCCCGGCGTGGGCCGATGGCGACGCCCTTGGGCAGCTCTGCGAGCAGGTCGGCCTCCCGGTGACCAACGCCAAGCAAGTGTTCAATAGGGGTTCACTTCCTCGGGCCGGCAGCAAGAACCCGCCCGTCACGCCGACCTGTTGGGCATTTGCTGGGTGCGCGGGGTTCCGAGGCCACGCTGATCCCGGCCAGTGAGTGCCTGTCCCGCCATCAGGTGCTCCCTCGGCATGGTCACGGCCCGTCCCAGCGTCTGGCGGCCCAGCAGCGCATAAAGGGGACAAAGGGCCAGCGCACGCGCCACGGGCATGCCAACGTCAGTAGCCAGAGAAGGAGTTTCTGCGGCGCATCTGAACGAGCCAAAGATGCCAGAGCGGGGAAGACCTATCTGTGAGCGAGGACCAAGCAGGCGAGCCTACGCCCGCGTGGGCACGCTGACGATTGGAGTGCACATGAGCACGACATCGCGCACCACGCTGCTGATCTTGGACTGCTATACCGTGGAGCCTTCCGGGCTGGGGGTTCCGCCGTACCTGTCCACCTACGCCCGAGCCGCGTACGGCGCGCTGCGTTCCGTGCAACCGCGTGCCCGGGTCGCCTACCTCACGATCGACGACGTTCGCTGGTGCCTCAACGGCGGCCGGCCCTACGAGCAGCTTCCGTTGTCTGACCGGCTCACCTACTCGGTCACCACCAACCGCGAGGAAGCCTTGCGCTTACTCGGCGACGCCGCCCTCACCGTGGTGATCGCCGGGGACGCCGTCCCGTCGGTACACCTTCAGGCCCAGAACGGCTCGGTCGAGGAGATCGCGCGGGCTCTGGCCTGTACTCGCGGCCGCCGCGTGCTGCTCGGCCCGCTGGCTTCCTACGCGCTGGCCGACCCCGCGGGCTACGGCGGACTGTTCGACACCGTTCACACCCATACGCTCACCTCAGCCGGCCTCAGCTCCGGTAGCCGGCAGGCCGCGCCGTACGAGCGACTGGCCGCCGACCGGGTCGATTACTGCGGCCTGATCGAGCAGTTGCGGTGGACACCGATCGCCGAGATCGAGCTGTACCGCGGCTGTACCCGCCGCCGGTTCTGCGACTTCTGCAACGAGCCGGTCAAAGCCCCTACGGTGGATTTCCGGCCGGTCGAGGACGTCCTGGCGGAGGTCGCCATCCTGCACGCCGCCGGGGTCCGGCACTTCAGGCTCGGGCAGCAGACCTGCTTCTTCTCCTACATGAACCGCGACGCCGGAGCGATCGAGAAGCTGCTGGCCGGCATCCGGGAGTCGGCCGCCCCCGACCTGGTGACGCTGCACATCGACAACGCCGACCCGCTCGCGGTGGCCTCGCCGTCAGGGGCGAAGATCGCCCGGCTGGTCGCGTTGTACTGCACCGAGGGCAACTGCGCGCCGATGGGCAATCGAGTCCTTCGACCCGAAGGTCATCACGCGCAACAACCTCACCTGCACCCCCGACATTCTCTTGCGCGCGGTCGAGCACGTGAACCAGGCAGGTGCGCACGTCGGCCCCGGTGGGCTGAGCGTCCTGCTCCCCGGCCTGAACCTGATCTACGGCCTGCCCGGCGAGACCCACCGCACCCACTACGAGAACCTCGCCGGGCTGACCCGGATCCTGGACGCCGGGCTGCTGTGCCCACCGCATCAACGTCCGGCAGGCCCGCGCCTACCCCGGCACGCCGCTCGCCGCGATCCAGGCACAGGGGCCGCTTCCCTCGGCCGAGCACTTCACGAGCTGGAAGGCCGACATCGACCACATCTTCGACCAGCCGATGAAGCAGCGCGTCTACCCCACCGGACGGCAGATCACCGGCCTGCACTCGTTCTTCGTCACCAGCCGCGGCACCTGGCACCGGCGGCTCGGCTCGTACCCCATCCAGGTGGTGGAACGCGACACCGCCCGCCCGCTCTACGAGAGCGCCGACATGACGATTACCGGCCACGCCCCCCGCTACGTCTACGGAGAACGCCATGGCTCTCCAGCAGGTGCCTGATCATCACCGCCCCTTATCGCACGCCGGTGTGCTGGTGCCGTGGGCCAACACGGTGGTGGAGGCCGAACTGCGGGGCTGGGGCCGTGGCCTAACGGTGTGGCACTACGCCCGACTGGTCCCCGCCTGCGGCGGCACAGCCCTCGATGACGACTTTCTGTCCGGGCTGATCGAGGCCGTGCCGCAGGCGCTCCACCAGCTCTCCCAGATCCCGCTGCACCGGGTGTACCTGGCCTGTACATCGGCGGCCTTCACCCGGCCCGGGCGCTTCGCCGACGTCACGGCCGCATCACCGGTGCTCGTGGTGAGCGCGTTCGAGGCGATCGTCGCGCAGCTGCGCAGGCACGGCGTGCGGAAGGTCGCTTTGGTCACGCCCTACCCGGACGCGGTCACCAAGGCCGAGGCCGTCCAGTTCGCCGAGACAGGCATCACCGTCACCGGATCGACAAGCCTCGGCCTCGCCGATGGGTACTGCGGCGTCACCCTCGCGCAGCAGATGGCGCTGGCGGACCAGCTGGGCAACCGAACACAGCCGAACGACACGCACTTCGGCCTGATCAGACGATGTCTCAACCCACCCGCCAGCGCCGTCTTCAACGCTTCCAACACTGGCGCAGTCCACCGTCATGGAAGTGGACGAACAACCCACTCACGGCAGAGCCGACACCGTCGTCTGTATCGATCACGACCACCCGACCATCGGCGTTCACCAGCGCTCTCGGTGCCGGCCCGCCGTGGCTGTGCCGTCGCAATGAGCCAGGTAGTGGTGGAGCTTGTGGAGGGCGTACGGGCGAAGCCCGTGCTTCTGTATTTGCCGCGAAGCGGCTTATATCGACCGGCCGCCTTTACACTGTAGATTTCTAGAGGCCGGCGTTCAGCGCATTCTGTGCCTGGCCGCCTTCATCGCTACCCAGGGCGGCTCACAGCTTCCAGGATGGATGGGCCGCTCGCAGGCGGTGGGCGGTGCATGCTCGCGTGGTCATAGCGTCAGCTCGCCGAGCCCGTGCTCTGGCACCGCTCCTCATGCCGAGGCGCACGCCGGTTCGTGGCCGGCATCTCGATGTGGCTTCGACAGCGCTGGTCGCCCATCCGCTTGCCCTGGCTGGCCGAGGCTGCGCGCGGGACGAACGCTTCGGCTGGGCCGCGCCTCGGACACCTTCTCGCGGGGTCCGCAGTGTCGGTGCCGTCGAAGGAACGAACGTCTCGTGGAACGCGGGAAACGGTGTGGCCCGGGGTGAACGGTCTGACAGTCGCTGTCGGTCCCCGCGAGCCCATCTGATCGTGGGGCGCAGCCGGGCAGGGCAATCTTTGCGTATCCGGTCTTGGAAATCCTGCCCGTGGTCTGCCAGAGGGCCGTACACATCGGATCCTTCCCTGCAAGAGCGGCGGCCCATGCCGGGCTCGAGGTGAAGGCGCAGCATGCGCCGGCGAGGACGGCCAGGGCCATCTTGGCGGAGGGGTGCATGAGATGCGCCTCGCTGTCGGCGAAGACCGGTCGGGCAGTCAGCAGGTGGAGAGCATCTCCAGCAGGGCGTCTTTCTCGCTCGGCTGCATGGACAGGCCCCAGTCGTGTTTGACGTCGATCCAGGAGCGGGCGTACTCGCAGTGGAAGGTCGTCAATGGAGGCCTCCACGCGGCCGGGTCCTTGTCGGCCTTCGACTGATTGACATTGTCGGTGACCGCCCAGAGCTGGGAGTCGTCGAGACTGTTGGCGAATGCTTTGCGCTTGTCCCTGGTCCACGCCCAGGCTCCGCTCACCCACGCCTGCTTCAAGGGCACCATGTGGTCGATGTCGAGGTCTTGCGGGTCGCTCCACTCCCCCGCGTCGTACGGGCTGATCCAGTGGCCGGAGAGGGCCCGGCAGTTGGCGTCGGTTTCGACGTTGTGGCCGTCGCGGATAAGTACTGTTTCGCGGGTGTCGCATTCGCCGTGGACACGAGCCCAGTGGATGAACTTGGCGCGGTCGTAGGTCGCCGCGTTGCTCTCCTCGGCGATGGTGATCGTGTCGAGCTCGGAGCGGGCCTCGTCGACGGTGGGGATGCCGGGCGGGCTGGCCAGGGCGGCGCCGGCGGTCAACGGTGACAGCAGCAGGGTGAGGGCGGCGCTGGCGGCGGGCAGGGCGTAGCGGCGCATGGTGGTTCCTTCCGGCCCCTTCTCGGGCCGGGCATGTGCCATGGTCAGGAGGCGAGGCGGGGCTCGGTTCGAATATCTCGAACCGGCGACCGAACCCGCGATGGCGTCGTCGAACAGCAGGTGACCTGCGCCTTTGGGCGTGTCTGCTGTAACGTCACCGGCCGGTCGCCCAGAATCGGGGCAAAGGCAGGAAACCGTCGCTGCAACCCCCGCGCCATCGGTAGAGAGCTGGGAGCCGGGCTCGGCCATGTCACTCGGAAGGGGCGCTGCACCGCTTGGTCTTGGCCGGGTCCATGTCGGGCAACCGCGACACGCGGCCGCCTCCCCAGATCCGCAAGGTCCGGCGGCTCGTCCGGGGCCGGGCACCGCAGGGTGGCCGACGCAGTCATCGCTGCAGCGCCGCGCGGGGTCACCACGTTTGCGCCCGCGTCCTGGTGGTGGGCCCGGCCGCCGGCACACCACCAGGACGCGCCAGCGCAGGCGGAGGCCTTCGTTGCCGCACCGCGATCGCGGGCGGCTACGATCGCGGCCTGGCCCTTCGCCGGCTGCCGGAACCGAGACGTCGACGACGCTCACCTGGGCGGCGGGCGGGGCCCCGGTTGACCAGTGCGGTGATGAGGTTGACGGCAGCCACGGCCAAGGGGATGAACTCGTGCAGGTGATGCATCTTTTGCGCTCCGTCGCTCGGGGAAAGCACCGGCCCGCTGTCCGGGCCGGTGCTTTCCATTGGCGGGCCGCACGCCGTGTCCGGCAGCTGTCTCGGACCGGCCGGACACATCGGACCAGCCTGCTCGCGATGGCGCGGGAGGGATCACCTGGGCCGCACGTGCTGCTCCGCTGCGCCGGCTGGCGGGGCCCCATACGGGTGGCGCGATGACGGCGTCCCGCCCGGGCGCGGGTTCCGGCCGGCCCGGCACTCCGCCGGACCCGGGCTTGGTACGTACCTGCGAGCAGCTGGGGCGGGCGCTCAATGCTCTGGCCGGCGGACGGGGCCCGACCGCCATCGCCGCTGAGGCGCGCAAGCTCTCCCCGCCCGAGTCGCTGACCAAGCAAACCGTGAACGACCTGTACCACAAAGGCCGGCCCAGCGAGGCGACGCTGGCCGCGTTCCTGCGTGTCTGCGGGGTTCCGCGGGACCAGCACGCGGCGTGGCAGGCCGCCCGCGAACGCGCCGTGGGCCGCCCGGGCGGGACATCGGCTCTTCACCGCCTGGTCGATCTGGTCCGCATCGACGCTACCGACCCGCGTGCGCTCGGAGTTCACGCCGCCATCGACGTGCCCGGCGCCGCGGGCGCTCTGCCCACCTACGTCGAGCGGGACGCCGACACCGGCGCGGCCGGCCTGCGCGCGCGCATCCAGCGCGCCGCCGCCGAGGCGACAGGACAGTTCCTGCTGCTCGTCGGCGCATCGTCGGCAGGCAAGACCCGCTGCGCCTACGAGGCGATCCGGCATCTGCTGCCGCACAGATGGCTGCTGCATCCCGCCGATGCCAAGCAGTTGCGCCAGGCTGCGGCTCATCCTTTCGCAGGTCTGGTGGTGTGGCTGGATGAGCTGCAGCAGCATCTCAGCGGGAGGGGCGGCCTCACCCCGCATCTGGTACGCGCCCTGACCAGATCCGGGGTGCTGCTGGTGGCCACCTTGCGCGAGGACTTTTTCCAGCAGTACGCGCGCGAGATCGGCTCCGGCGACTCCCGCGCCTACGTCAGTGCGTGGGAGGTGGTGCGCAAGCACGCCAGCGTGCTGACCATCCCCGCCCGGCTGAGCGCCGCCGAACAGGCGCGGGCCCGGGCAGCCGCCGCTGATGACCGCCATCTCGAAGCCGGGCTGCGCATCGACGCGGTCGAACTGTTCCCGGCGATCGCCGGCGCACCGGTGCTGGCCCGCCGCGCCGACGGCGCCGATCCCTGCGCCGCGGCCGTCCTGGCGGCCGACGTCGACGCTGCCCGGCTCGGGGTGCTGTCCCCGCTGAGCATCGGCTTCCTGCGCCAAGCCGCGCCCGGCTACGGCCAGGAGCGGCACCGCGGCGCGGCGCCGCACGACTGGTTCGAGTCCGCCATGGCCTATCTGACGCAGCCGCTCGTCGGGCCCACCGCGGTGCTGCAGGCCAGTGCCCCGCCGGGTGCCATGGGCGTACACGGTTACCGCGTGGCCGGCTACCTGCTCCAGGAGCTCGCGCGCCGGCGCCGCTTTACCCCGGTGCCCGCAGCGGCCTGGCGCGCGCTGATCGAGCATGTGCACGACCGTGACGATCTCGTGCGTATCGCGGACGCGGCGGAGTATCGGATGCTGTTCAGCACCGCCAAGAAGCTGCTGTATCGGGCGCACGTCCCGGACGGCAACGACGCATCGAGGCCGCTGGCCCGTCTGCTGATCGGCCAGAATCAGATCCGGCAACTACGCGCGCTGGCCGACAACGGTGACGCCATCATCGCCGACCTCCTGGTCGACCACCTGGTCGACCTGGGCCGCGCTAAGGAGGCCCAGGCCGTCCTCGAGGTCCACGGCAGCCAGGCGATCTCCTACGCCTGGCGCTTGGCCGACTTGCTGGCCGAGCAGGACAAGACCGACGACGCCCTCGCCCTGGCTTACGAGCTCGCCGCCGACAGCGCTGACCCCTTCGCGGACTGGCAGCTGGCCTACCTGCTGGCCGAAGCGGGCCGCATGGACGAGCTGCGCACGCGGGCCGACGCCGGCAGCGAGGAGGCCGCCTTCCGGCTGACGTCCTTGCTGGCCGAAGCGGGCCGCATCGCCGAGCTGCGCGACCTGGCCCACGCCGGCTTCCCCTACGCCGCACATCAGCTGATCGAAACGCTGATCCAGCGCGGGAGATCCGACGACGCCATCACCACCTTGCAGGCCATCCCGCCCGCAGGGCGGTACCCCATCGTGGTGAGCACACTGACCAAGCTGCTGAAAGAGCGTGGCGAGACGGACAAGGCCAACGCCATGGTGCACACCCTCCGCGGCACCAGTCGCCCTGACGCCTTCGCCGAACCGGCCGAAACGCCGGCCGAGGCAGACCCCACAGTCGACCTGGTCCCCCTCGACGAAGCCGAGCTCCACCCCTCCGCCCATCATCTGTCTCCGTTGCCGGCCCTGAACGGCGCGGACAAGGAACAAAACCAGGACCTACGCCCCGGGGCCCCCACCGACCACGACCCTGCCGCGCTCCAGCCTCCCGGCTTGCTCGCCGAGCCGGACCTGTCCAAAGACCTGAATGTTTCGGCCGAGAAGGGAAGCGGCAACTCCGTCGAACGGCTCGCCCAGCTGGGCAGGACGCAAGAGTTGCGCGAACTCGCCGATGCGGGCCATCACAGTGCCGCCCGATGCCTCGCCCGGATGTTAGCTCAGCAAGGCCACGAAGCCGGTCTGCGCGACATGGTCGCGGCCGGCCACTACGAGGCTGCCGACCACCTGGGCTCGCTGCTGGCCGAGCAGGGGCGGATCGAGGAGTTGCGCTCCCTGGTCGAGGGCGGCGCCCCCTACGCCGCCGGCCGGCTGATGAACGCACTGATCGATCAAGATCAGGAGGAGGCAGCAGACCAATGAACCGCTGTGGCTTGCCGCCGAAAACGCAAGGCGGGGGAAGAGCCTGAGCGGCCGCTGCATCCGCGGCCGCCGCCGCCCTCAGCGGAGAGCATCGCCACGGGCCGCGCACGATGGCTGCGCCTTTCGGTGGCCGGTTGCCGGCTCCGTGCGGCCCGGCAGCCATCGCGGGAACGGGTTCACCCGGTCACCCGAATTCGCTCAGCGACTGCCTCCTGTACGGGTAAGCTGCAGACCCGATCTTCCGCGAGGAATCGGTTCACTACTTCATCTTCTTACTGCGACACTACATTTTGTTCAGGTGACAATGACGAGCTTGTACACACATGCCGGCGGCGAAGAAGCTCTCCGCCGCGCTGAAGAAATCTTCTACGACAAATTGCTCAACGACCCAGTACTCAAGCCGCTCTTCCCCGAACGCAGGCCCTCGCACGTGCCTAACCTGACCTCATTCACCGCTGAATCCTTCGGCGGCCCCGATCGCTTCACCTGCGGCCCAGGTTTCGGCCACATCGTCAAAGTCCACCGAGGCTTGCGCATCACCGAAGCACAACGGCAACGCTTCGTCGAGCTCTACATGCAGGCAATCGAAGAAGCCGGGCTACCTCGCGACCCGGATTTCCTGAAGGCAGTGCATGAGCACGTCGATTTCGGCTCCCACGTCGCCATGCAGAACTCCCACGCCGAGACCGACGCCGACCTGCACCCACTTCGTGCAGTCCCCCGCTGGACTTGGGCCGGAGACGAGCCCACGGACGAAGCCAGCTGAGCCAACGCCACGACTTCTACTGGACTTGGCGCGGTTCGCCGCGCCGGGGCCTGAACGGCTTCGTGCAGACATCAGCGCGGCTCAGTGGAAGGCGTCTCATTCTCACACCTCCCGCGCACCTCGGTGATCCTGCGAGAGACTACCCTCTCCGAGCAACATGATGGTCTGCGTCGCGGACACAGCGGGTCCACGCTGTGAATCCGAGGTATCCATTCACCTCTCTCGTCACGACGCTATGCTCCGGCAGGTGGCGACGACCACGAAGCTGCGGTGTCGCCTTTCTGCAACGATTCCACCCGATGAGCAAGTTCTGCCCGAGAGAACGCTTTTGCTACCGCTGTGCGGAGGTAGGGGCTGAGGCCGTTGAGCTCGCGGACTGCGATCAGGAGGTCCAGGCCAGGCCAATCGCGAATATCCCAGCCATAAGCGTCCGTGAACTCGTCGAGCTGATCTCCCGACACGCGCCTGAACCGCCTATGCATGTAGTGAATCTGCATGAGATCCCATTCGCGCGGCCCCACCGCGACATGATCCCAATCTCCCAGGACTGCCCGGCCTGAGGGGTCCCGCATCAGGTTGTTGGGGTGCGGATCGCCGTGGATCAGGCCCAGCGGGTGGGGGAACTCTACCTCCTTCCATGCCAGGCGCAGCTCGGCGATCCGGTTCGCGAGCCAGTCGCGGTGCTCTCGGGACACGCCCTCTTGAATGGTCTTAACAGCGCGGGCCACACTGGCCAGCGGGTCTGTGAATTGATTGACACCCGCCGGGGGCGGCTGCAAGTGAAGTCGGCGCAGGATTTCACCCAGATCCTTCATGCTTGGAGCTGGCGTGGCCACCGCATCCACATAACGCCAGAAAGACACGATGCGATCGTGAACCACCAGAGGTTGGCCGTTGATATCAGCGGGGACTATACACGGAAATCCCAATTCTGAGAGACAGCGTGTCACCTTCACAGAAGACGCGACTTGATTCAGCGCATCGGGGTTCGTCGCAATACGGACCAGTAAGCCCTTGCCAGGGAGCACGAAAAGTGCATTGCTATGCAAGCGTAGTAGTTCAGCCCCCACCGTCGGCACGCTAAGACGCTCGCCAACATCGTCAAGGATCGCTCTCATCTCCACGTACAGGCTGTCGTCAGCCACGGACATCACCCTGCGGTTGGGGCTCAGCAGCCTCAAAAACTTCCCGCACAGCGGAAATCTGCCGATAGGGCGACAAGGCAGTCAGCGCTTCACTCAGCCGAATGTTCACACGCCGAGAGTTCAGTTGCGCCGCCGCGATGATCAGCTCATGGCCAAGCGCACAGACCCGTTCGATATCGAAACTTGTCGTCTGGGTGAGTCCGATGATTTGAACGCCGATCGAGAAGGCGCGTGGGCGTATATCTCGACGTAGTTGCATTGCATCTTCAATAGCGTGAACGGCGTGATCGCCCATCCTGAGGTGGCTATAGCATCGAGCAGCCTCGTGCTGCAGATGCCCCCAGCCGTACGCCTCCATCCACTCCGGCTCATCTCGGCTGCCCGCTTTCTCATGAGCCGCCGAGATCGCATGTAGAGCATCCAATGTCGCTGCACGATCCCCTTTGAGGGAAAAACTCAACGCCTGCTTGGTGAGGATAAACGCTCGCGCCATCGGCGGAGCGTTGGATGCCATGGCAGCCGCACCAGTCGTGTAGGCGATGGCCTGATCGAGATGCGCCCGATAGGCGTGACTTCCGTCACGACGACGGGCAAGCATCGCCTCGTGGATCTCCTGCTCGCCTCGACGAGCCAAAACCCACGCCGCGAGCGTCACATCATCGCTTTCCTGGGCGATGGCGAAGGCCGTGCCGAGCAAGGTCTTGGAGATGCTCGGGTGGCCGGCATCCAGATGCATGGCAGCTACCCGCAGGCTGAACTCGGTGGCGACACTGAATAGTGCACGCCGAACGGGAGAGGAGGCGGAATTCTGCAGACGGGGCGTGATGACATTGTGCAGGTAGTCAGCCGCATAGGCACGGGCATGACTGCCGCCAAACTGCCGATCGCTCGCGATCAGGGCACGCAGCATATCCCTGATGACCGTAATATCCGTTTCCTGTATGCGTGGGATGCGCAGTTCCAACGATTGGGGCACTCGAAGCTCGTCATAGCGGCCAGCCGCTTCTGCACGCGCACGACGCCGCGCAACCGCACGATCCGGCACCAGTTCCGTAAGCGCACCGTCCGCGCCCAAAGCCTTCTCCAGAGCCTCCACCAGCGACCGAGAAGGGCCCTTGTGGTCGTTGGCGACCCGGGAGAGATGCCCCACGTCATAGTGAGTGAGCCTGGCCAGTCCACGCAATGAAATCCCGCGCTCCACCATCAACGCCAGCATCTTCTCACCGAAAGTTGTCATCGCGCATCCACGTCTCGAGTGGCTTGTTGACCACTGTTGTCTGTTGACTGCCTGTTGCCGTTACACAACGGGCAACAGGTCAACACCTTCCACCGTAGCCGCGGCTGGTGGTTGTATGGCTGGCCGTAAGCAGACACCTACGGCTCGGAAGCCTGACGGTGATCTGCCTCCAAGCTAAGGCGGCCCCGGCCTGGTGCGCTAACACCAGGGAGCCCGGGACCTTGATCAGGAATCGAGGTCCTGACCCATGAGGAAGCGTAGAACCATCTCGGCGCTCCGACACCTCGCACGTGAAACCTCATGAGCGCTGCCGCGATGCCTTCCCAGGATGCGGGTGCGCTCCTGCGCTCACGGTTCGGAGCAGCGATGAGCAGCACCTCATCCGGCAGCGCGGTGCACGGCGACGTGACGGCCTCACCGTTCACCTCGGCGGTACACGGGAAGGTGCCGGAAGGCGTCGACCCGATCACGCCCAATGTGGCGCGGATGTACGACTACCTCCTCGGCGGCAAGAACCACTGGCCTGCCGACCGGGAAGCCGCCGAGCAGCTTCTCAAGGTGGCGCCCTGGGGGCGCGAGGCCGCCCGCTCCAACCGCGTTTTCCTCGGACGGGCGGTGGAGGCCGTCACCGCCGACGGCGTGCGCCTGTTCATCGACATCGGCTCGGGCCTTCCTACACAGGACAACGTGCACGAGGTCGCTCAGCGCGTGCAGCCAGGCGCTTCCGTCGTGTACGTGGACATCGACCCAGTAGTCCACGTGCATGCCCGCCCGATCCTCACCGGCAACGACAGCACCCGCGTCGTCCAAGCCGATGTGCGCGACATCGACGCCATCCCGGACCATCCCGACGTTCGCAAGCTGATCGATTTCGAACAGCCCATCGCCGTCGTCATGGGCGCTCTGCTGCACCTCCTCACCGACGCCGACGACCCGGCGGACATCCTGGACACACTTCAGGAAGCGCTCCCGCCGGGCAGCGCGCTGATCTTCAGCTATGCCTGTACCGATGACCTTGAAGAGGGAACCATCAAGGAGGCGACCTCGGTCTACTCGGGCGCGGCCGCGACGATGACGGCCCGTTCGAGCGCCGGCTTCCGCAGGCTGGTCGGCGACGAGTGGACGTGGCGCGAGCCTGGCCTCGTGCCGGTCCGTGGCGGGCGACTCGACCTGGACGACAAGGCCCTGCTGCCTGACATGGCAGCCAACTTCTTCGGCGGTGTGGCCCTCCCACGCCGATACCAGCAACGGGAAGCCGCGTGAGCGCCACCATGGAAGACATCCCCTCGCACGGCCTGGGCCACGAACCGCCCATGCCCGCCCTGTACGACCTGCGAACTGCTCTAGCCGACCACCACCTGGAAGCCTCGATCGTGTTCCGCAATGGCCAGCCCCACTTGCTCATCGGCGAGGCATCAATGCTCGTACGACTGGACAGCAACCACTTCACCTGGCGGCCGGCCAGCCCGTCAGCACCGGCAGACTGGGCCGGGCAGCACGCGGCCGACGACATCGACACCGCGGCCGCCGCGCTGTCCACCGCCATCACCGACGCTCTCGTCCGCCGCCTGACGACCCGGGCCACGCCGGAAGAGCTCGACACTGGCGCACCGGATGACCAAGGGTTCCCCCTTGCTGTCCGGGATTCCGCCACCGCATCAGCCGATGGATCCACCTCGCCAGCTCATGACGCGAGTGCCGAGTTCGAGCACGCTTGCGAAGCGCTGCGATGCGGCACTCTGCAAATCCACGAGCTGTCCCTCGACATGGCCACCGACGCCGAACGCGCCTCACCGGCCCTGGCCGGCGGCGAGGCGCTGGCCAAGGCACTGAACTCCCGGTTTGACGACAGCGCCACCGCCATTCCGATCAATCGCTGGGTGACGGCCATCGGGGTGTGCCGCAACTTGATCGCGCTGACCGATTCCACCCGTTTCGTATGGCTTCCACCTATCGGCCCGGAAGAGCCCGCGAAGTTGCGTGCCACACAGGCCCTGCCGAACGCCGTTCGCCTCCTGAGCCGAGAGAGGGCGCAGATCACCGCGCCTCGCGCGCCATCGGCGCCCACCTGAACAACAACGCGGCCGGAAGATTCTCTGTCGGCCGCGCTTCTCTCCGCAGCCCACGACGATTAGTAGTTCGTCGTGAGCGGGAACTCCACCGTGGGATTCCCATTTCCCATGCACCCCTCCCTTTCCCTGGAGATGTTCTTGAGACGAACGCTTTCAGTACTCGTATCGCTGTCTTTAGCGCTTAGCGGCTGCACGAACACCGAAGCCCCGCAGCCGAACAAGCCGGAGAAGATCACCGTTGCCTACATGCCCATCCCTGACAATGCCGCGCTGTTCATCGCCATGAATCGCGGCTTCTTCGCCCAAGAGGGCCTGGAGATCGAACTCAAGGAAATCAGAGGTACCCTCGAGGCGGTCCCCAAGCTGCTCAGCGGGGCCTGGCAGTTTGCGCTGGCCAATTATGTGACATTCTTCCAGACTGAAGAAAAGCAGCCCGGCAAGCTTCGACTGGTGGCGGACGCGTACCAAGCTAAGAAGAACACCTTCTCCCTGATGGTGAAGAAGGATTCGCCTCTGAAGAGTCTCAAGGACTTGAAGTGGAGCGGCAGCGGGCGCAAGAAGCGTATCGGCGTGGCGACGCCTCAGTCTGTCGCGACGCTCACCACTGAGATAACGCTTGCGACGGAGAAAGACCTCAGCAAGGACGACATCGAGTTCGTTTTCATTAAGTTGCCCGACATGCCGGAGGCGGTCGAGCGCGGCGGCGACCACGGCGGCGTGGACGTGGGCTGGGAGGTCGAGCCGTACATCACCGACAGCGCCTCGGACTACAGCGCCCGGCAGCTGGCTGATGCGGCGTCGGGGCCAACCGACCAGTTCCCGATCGCCGGCTGGGCGGTGTCGACGAGCTGGGTCAACGCCGACCCGGGACAAGCACGTCACCGCGCGGACGTGGTGGCCCGCTTCCAGCGGGCCCTCAGCCTCGGGCAGCAGATCGCGGCCACTGACCGCAGCGCGGTCACCGCGATCCTCCCCACCTACGCGCACATCGAACCTGCCAAGGCGTCCGTGATCGCGCTCGGTTCCTTCCCGACCACGCTGGAGGGACGCCGCTATCAGCGGGTCGCCGACGCCATGCTCCAGTTCGGCTACCTCACCAGCGGCAAACCGATCAACGCCGAGAACGTGATCTGGCGCAGCCCTCTGGCTACCTCTTCCCCCAGTGTCTCTTCATCCACAGGAGCGACCCCGTGACGACCTCCGAACACAGCAGCAGCGGAGCGCAGGCCACGTCGCCGCCCACGTCTACCTCCGGCGGGGACAAGCCGCTCACGATCCGCCACCCACAAGGCGACGACGCGCCCTCCTTGCTCCCTCAACGCGCCCCGGAGGGTTCGCGGTCGCCGTCGATGACGCCGTCTTACACGTCGCCACGCGACATCATCCAGGACATGATCAACGCCCCGTTGCGGTTCGCCGCGCTGCACGCGTTCGTGACGGTGGGCGGCCCGGAGCGTCTGGCCGCCGCAGGGGAACTGTCTGGTGAGGAGTTGGCCGCACGCTGTGAGACCAACACCGCCATAATGGATCAGCTGCTGTCGGCTTTGCACTGCTACGGCATCGTCTCACTTCATCGTGGCCGCTATCGGCTGTCCCCGACGGGGATGGCGCTGTTGCCTGATGCGGACGACTCGATGCATGCGGCGGTGAAGGTCACCGGCTCATCGCTGTGGTGGCAGGCGGCCGGCACGCTGCACCAGACGGTGCGCACCGGTCATCCCGCAGTACTGGACGGTGCACGCGACCCGTACGAGCGCCTGGCCGACGAGCCCGAACTGTCCGAACTGTCCGAGCTGTTCGATCAGTTCATGGCCTCCCGCAGCGCCGCTGTCGGTCGCGACTTGGCCAGTTTGGCGGACGGTTTCGTCGGCGCGCAGACCGTGACTGATCTCGGCGGCGGGCAAGGCGGCGTGCTGGCCGCCATCTTGCACGCCCACCCCACCCTGCGGGGGGTCCTCGTGGAGCGAGCAGATGTCGTCGCGCGAGCCCGCGCTTACCTGACCGATCAGGGCCTGTCCGATCGGACCACGGTCGAGGTGGGCGACATCTTCTCCGTCGTCTCCCCGGGCGCGCAGCGCTACCTGCTGTCGTCGATTCTCCACAACTGGTCCGACCTGGAATGCGTGACGCTGTTGTCGCTCATCCGCACCGCCATGCGCGACAGCGGCCCCGACGCGGAGCTGTGGTGCATCGAGGCCACCAAACCGGCGCAGCCCGGGATCTACAGCCCCACCATCGATCTCGGGCTGCGGATGATGGCGATGTTCCCCGGCGGCAAGGAACGCACCCAGGAGGAACTGCTCGCGTTGATGGAACAGGCGGGCCTGCGGTGCCGCACGACCCAGTCGCTGGCCCACGGTCAGTCGCTGCTGATCGCCGTTCCAGCGGAGGCGGGCAACTAGCGGCAGCTTCGGAAGGCGGTCGGCAGGCCAGAGAACCACACGGCCTGCCTCCGCTTAGCCCTGCCATCTCGTCTGCGCTCACCCCCGTTGGTCATGGCAGCTCGCTCGGTTTTCGCAGCGGACCAGCGCCCTTCTCAATATCGCCCGGAAGTGGGTTCACCATGCGTATCGGTTCCGGCCCGACCTCGATTCGGGCGGGCGCGCTCACCGGCCGGACGCTGGTCATCCCGGAAGTGGTCCGCTGTCTGATCAAGACCCTGCTGACCTTGAGCAACGTCGTCCTGGCCGTCTCCCGAATGTCCCGGGTGTTCGGGACGGCCGCAATCTGTGGGCACGGCCCGAAGCTGTCCTCCGCCCGACCTCACCCTCCAAGGAGTCCGCGATGAGGGCACCAGCCTTCTTTTCGCCGCGGAAACGCATCCTGCTCGGCACGGCCGGAATTGGAGGCGGCGCCGCTGCGGCCGAGATGGCCAGCTGGAGCGGCCTGATCGATCCCCGCTTGCTGCCGCGCTTGTCCACCGTGACCGTAACCGGAGTCGCACTGCCCCTGGACCACGAGTTCTGGACGCACATCGGTGCCACGCTGGCCGCCTGCGGCATCGGCCTGCTCATCGCCGTCTTCACGGCGGTGCCCGCGGGGCTCCTGCTGGGATCTGTGCCGGCGGTGGAACGGGCAGTGCGGCCGCTCCTGGAGTTCCTGCGCCCCATTCCCGCCCTGGCGTTGACCCCTCTGGCGATCTTTCTGTGGACGGAAAACCAGGATGCCAAGATCGCGCTGATCGTCTACGCCAGCTGGTGGCCGCTGCTGATCAACACCATGTACGGCTTGGCGGAGGTCGACCCGCTGGCCAAGCAGACTCTGCGCAGTTTCGGGTTCGGCCCCCTGGCCGTGCTGCTGCGCGTCTGTCTGCCGAGCACCGCGCCCTTCATCGCCACCGGGCTGCGCATCGCGGTCTCGATCACGCTCATCGTCGCGGTCAGTGTGGAGATCGTCGCTGGAGGTATGAGCGGCATCGGTACCTTCATCGCTCAGGCGGGCAGCGCCAACGACGTCGAACGCATGCTGGCGGGCACGCTATGGACGGGCGTGCTCGGCATGGCAGCCAACGCGCTGTGCGGCATGGCGGAGCGGCACCTGTTCCCTTGGCGCCGCGCGAGAACGGAACCATCGTGATCGCCTCGATACGCCGATTCGGGCTGCCCGCCGCCGTCGCCGCGGGCTGGGAGGCAGGAGCACGCACAGCCGGCATGTTCTACTTCCCGCCGCCGAGCGTGATTCTCGCCCGCATGCACGAGATGTGGTTCAGCGGTCCGCCCTCCCGCGGGTTTCTCACCCCGGAGGCTGCCAGTGACCTGCTGCCCAGTTTGACCCGGCTAGGGACCGGGTGGGGCATGGCCGCCGTGGCGGGGATAGCCCTCGGGGTAGTGATCGGCAGCCTGCGCGTGGTGTCCGCGCTGCTGGAGCCGGCGTTGCATTTCGCCCGATCCATACCTCCCTCGGCGCTCTTTCCACTGTTCATGCTCTTGTTCGGAATCGGCACGCCGCTGCAGGTAGCGCTGATCGTGTTCGGAGTGATCTGGCCCATCCTGATCAACGCCATGGAGGGCGTGCGCTCGATCGATCCGGGCTATCTCGACACTGCCGCCGTTCTGCGGCTGGGGCTCGGTCACCGGCTGTTTCGCATCGTGCTTCCCGCCGCGCTGCCGAAGATCTTGGCGGGGCTGCGGCTCAGCGTCTCCCTTGCGCTGATCATGATGGTGGTTTCGGAGATGGCCGGCAGCACCGATGGAATGGGCTATCGGTTGCGTGAGGCGGAAGGCAATATCGACGTCGCCGCCATGTGGTCGGTGATCACGCTCCTTGGCGTGCTCGGCATCGTGCTGAACGCGATCTTCGTTGCCCTGGAGCAGCGCCACCTCGCGTGGAGGGCGCATGCATAGCGCCGCCGTAACCAGCCGAGACTGCAGCGTCGATCCCCCTGCCTTCGACGGCCAGGGCCTGCGACGACATCGGCGCATAGGTTGGGCCCGCTGGCGAACTTGTGCGGACGGGCACTCCAGCGCTCGCCCAGGCTGTAGGCCTGACTCATGTGCTCGGCGGTCAGCCCGGTGTGGGCTGGCGCCATCCTTGCTGTGGACCCGCCAGCCGCCGCCTTCGGCGAGGCCCACAGCCTTCCCGCCCCGCGCTGGCCTGGACGGGGCGGCGGGCCGGCGGCCGTGAGGCTGCGCACCAGCGCAGCCTCACGGCCCATTTCAGCCCTGTCGGAACCCGGGTGCTCACTCTGTGCTGCGCATGTCCGCGCGCGGCCCGCATCCCTGGAGCATCACCACGTGAAGGTGGAACCCCTGTGAGGACTCAATCGACGACCGTTGGCGATCCGCAGCCATATCTGCCGCCCCCCGGACAAGCGGCACCGCGGAAGACGAAAGCTCTCCGCAGCCGCTTCCGGCTGCGTGACCTGCGGGTGCGATGGCGCCTTTTCGCCCTCATCGTCATCCCTACCACCGTGGGTGTCGTGGTCGGTGCCCTGCAGATCGCCTCCTCCATCAGCAGCGCCGCCCAATACCAGCGCATTCGGGAAAAGGCCGAGCTCAGCGCCGCGATCACCACGCTGACCCACCACCTGGCACTGGAGCGAGACCACGCCGTGTACTTCGTCGCCACCGGCCGGAGCAGGACCCGCGAGAAAGCGCTCCGCGAGCAATTCGCACCAGTGGATGCGGCGATCGCCACGGTCAGGGACAAGGCCGCCGCCATCACCCGCGAGCACGGCGACGGCGCCTGGTCCCTGACCCAGCAGATCCTCACCCGCCTGCCCGAGATCGCCACCACCCGCGACACCGCCATCACCTCGCGGCTGCCCGCGCTACCGACGCTGACCAAGTACTCGCAGATCAGCGACCTCTTCCTGCGCATTCACACACAAATCAACCAGGGCCTCCAAGACGAACCGCTCAGCAACAGCGTGCGGACCCTGTCCGCCCTCGCCAAGGCCAAGGACGCCGCTTCGCAACAGCGCGGCCTGCTGGCCGGCGTCGCTGCGGCAGGACGGTTCCAGGGCGGCGAACTCAACACCCTCACCGACGCCCGCGCCCAGCAAGACAGCGAAGTCGCCGTGTTCCGGTCGGTGGCCACCCTCGATCAGCAGCAGTTCTACGACGACACCGTCGCAGGTCCCAACATCGACCTCGCCGAACTTTTCCGGCTACGCGCGCTCGGCCAAGCCAATCAGAACGCGAGGCTCGACCTCGCCCCCGGCCGCGACGACGCCGGCCGCTGGTTTGAGGCCATGACCGACACCATCGACGCCATACGCACGGTCGAGAAGCGCATGACGGAGTCGATCATCGTCCAGAGCCGCACTCTGGAAGAGGACGCTCGCCATCGGGCGCAGCTGGCCGCGGCCCTCATGCTTCTGCTCCTGCTCACGGTTCTCGTCGTCACCTTCCTCATGGCCCAGTCGCTGGTCAAACCGTTGCGCAAGCTCCGGGTTGAGGCCCTGCAGATCGCTGGCCGCCACCTGCCGGACACCGTCCGCCTGCTGCGTGACAAGGGCGCCGACGCGTACGCCGACGTGACCCCCATAGGTGTCGATTCCCGCGACGAGATCGGCGAGGTGGCCCGCGCCTTCGACGAGGTTCACCGCGAGGCCGTACGCCTGGCTGGCGAAGAGGCCCGGCTGCGCTCCAACGTCAACGCGATGTTCGTCAACCTCTCGCGCCGCAGCCAGACCCTTGTGGAGCGGCAGATCACCCTCATTGACGGGCTGGAGCAGGGCGAGCAGGACGAGCAGCGACTGGGAAACCTGTTCAAGCTTGACCACCTGGCCACCCGCATGCGGCGTAACAGCGAAAACCTGCTCGTCTTAGCCGGGCAGGACCCGCCACGCCTGTGGAGCCGGCCCGTCCCCCTCATCGATGTCGCCCGGGCCGCGCTGTCGGAGGTTGAGGACTACCAGAGGATCCAGATCCTCCTCCCCGGCGACAACCCGATCGCCGGCCAAGCCGCCAACGACGTCGTCCATCTGCTAGCCGAACTTATCGAAAACGCCCTATCGTTCTCCCCCCACGACACTCCCGTCATCGTCTCCTGCAACACGATCGACAGCGGCGGCGTACTGCTGTCGATCAGCGACGCCGGGATCGGCATGACGTACGAAGAACTCGGTCAGGCCAATGAGCGGCTCACCAGCGCCCCCACCGTGAATGTGGAGGTTTCGCGCCGCATGGGGTTGTTCGTGGTCGCCCGACTGGCACACCGCCACGGCATCCGCGTACAGCTGCGCCCACACACTCCTGCCGGGCTCACCGCCACCGTGCTGCTCCCCCTCACCCTGCTCGCCCAGCCGACCGGCACCTACCTGAAGCCCATCGGAACCCCGTTCCTCACCGCGACGTCCCCCGCAGCACATCCCGCGCCCGTCGACTACCAGTACGCCGACACTCCACATCCCTTCGCGCCGCAACCGGGTAGCCGGCAACCATCAATGCCGGGCGAGCAGCCCGCCCATCCCGCCAGCATCTGGCAGTCCTCCCCGGGACCAGTCACCGACGAACAGCAACGCCCCGGAAGAGCCCTCCCGTATCGGCCGCAAGAGTGGGCGGAGCGGAAACCTAACCTCGCCTCACCCCCTACGCTGGGACACAGCGGCCGCGACATGGAGGCGGCGGCCACCGGCCCGATTCCGACGGTCACGCCCGCCTCCGTCGGGGACGACTACCTGCCGATCTTCGCCTCCGTCGAATCGGCCTGGTTTCAGCGCGGCAACAGCGACAACAGCCGCTGGGGTTCTCCCCAAACCGATGCGGGGTGGAGCGCAGCCGAGGCCGTAGCCAGATCCGTCGGAGCCGGATCCACAACGTCCGGCCTGCCCAAACGGGTGCCGAAGGCCAACCTCGTGCCAGGCGCGGCCAAGACCACGGCCACTGCAGAAGTCGAATCCCAGCCGCCGGTCTCGCCCGAGGCAGTACGCAACCGCCTGTCCACTTTCCAGCAGGGCTGCCGAGCGGCACGCGACGACATCAGCGCAGGAAAGATCAACGCCGCTGATTCCGAGGACGGACACAAGGGCACATGGACAGCCTGAAACAGGGGGCACTCGGAATCGACTTGATGATCTCTGAGCTCGTCGACGCTGATCCAGGAATCACCCACGCGGCCGTCATCTCCACCGACGGGCGGCCACTCGCGACCACCTTGCACCTTGCCCCTGAGCGGGCCGAGCTCCTGGCGTCATACGCCTGTGAACTGTTGAAACTCGCCTGGGGCGCGGCCACAGGGTTCAACGCCGGCTCAGCGCGCCAAGCCTTGATCGAAATGGGCGGGGGATTCCTGATCGCTGAGATGATCAACGACCAGCTGGGCCTAGCCGTCCTCGCCGACCCCGAATGCGACCTCGGCAACGTGGCGTGGCACATCACACACGTCGCCAATGAGGTCCGCAAGACCGTGACACCAGACGTGCAGAAAGCGCTCCATGCCACCCGATTTCGGTAACACCGCGATCCTCACAGGCTGCCCGCCACCGTCGGCACCGTGGGCCGACCGGCTGCGGCCGCACCAGCTCGACGCGGTCGAGCAAACCCTCAAGGCCTTCGCCGACGGCGACCGCGTGACCCAGGTGCTGTCGTGCGGAACCGGCAAGACCCGCATCGGCGCCGTCGTCGCGGCCGAACTCGCCCCGACCGAGCTGCGCCTCATGCTGGCCCCGACCGTCATGCTGCTCGCCCAGCTGCTACGCGAGTACCACCTCACCCTCGGCGACGCCGCCCTGGGCACCGTCCTGGTGGTCTGCTCCGCCCTCGACGCCGCCGAACGAGCCGGCGTCGAGGAACTGCAGGCCCTGCACGTCCGCGTCACCACCGATCCGACCGTGATCGCGGCAACGGTGTCCCGGCCCGGCCCGGCGACGATGCTGTCCACCTACGCCAGCGTGGCGACAATAAGCCGGGCCCATCACGAACACGCCATGCCGCCGGTGGACGTCCTGGTCGCCGACGAAGCCCACCGGACGGTGTCCGGGCCGCAATGGCGGCGGGTTCACGACGACACCCATCTACCAGCCAGGAAACGCCTGTACATGACGACCACCCCGCACAGGCTCCTCGGCGCACGCCGGGACGCCGACGCGGTGGACATGGACGACGAAACCGTGTACGGGCCGACGGTCTACCGGCTGGGCTACTGGACCGCTCGCGACCTCGGCCTGGCCGTCCCGTACCGCCTGGTGGTGTCGCTGGTGAGCGACGCGCAGATCCGCGCGATCACCGACCAGACCCACGGCCGCGCCGCCATGCACGTACGCGGAAAGACGATCGCCGCGCAGATCGCGATGCTGCGCGCCGCAGCCACGTACAGCGTGGCGCGTGCGATCACCTACCACAACACCAACAACGACGCCCAGCACTTCGCCACGACGCTTCCCGAAGTCGCCCGCCCCTGGTGGCCGCCGACGCGCGGCCCGCCGCGCTGCGCGCTGGCCACATCCGCCACGAGCACAGCCTCGCAGTGCGCCGCCAGCGGCCGCAGCAACTCGCCGACGGACTCGAGGACGGGCTGGCGGTGCTGTCGTCAGTGAGGATGCTGTCTGTTCCACTTCGGCCGGGTTCCGGCGAGCGGCCGCAGCGAGCTGGACGACACCGGCGTAGCCTCCGGCCAGGGCGGCGATGTTGGATTGGCGCACCAACGCGTACGCTGCCATATCGGCAGTCGTCGGCGCATTACGCCCATTCCGCCGCCCGGCGCGTCCATTGCGTGGCCGTCTCCAACTGGCCCAGGTCCTGGTACAGCCATCCGGCCATCTCGGCGTGATAGGACAGCAGCTGCAGCTCGAAGCCGACACCCTGTGGTCACCTGGGAAGTACATGGCGATATCGACAGCCAATTCGCATGCCTCGACCGGTCGTACGTAACCAAGGAATAGCCCCAGACCGACATGTACGACGTCGACCGAGCGTCCAGCGCCGTAGACTTGCACACCAAGATCCGCCCGGCCACCTCGTACTCGAAGGAGGCAGCAGCTTTCCGGGTGAGTCTCGGCAGTCCCCTGCTCGACATCACCCGCGTCACCTACAACGAGGCTGGCCAGCCCCTTCCACTGCTACGCTGCCTCCTCAGCCCGCAGTGTGTCCACGTCGGAGACCGACGCCTGCCGCTCACCGTGCCCTGAACGGCGGCCCCTCCCCTTGAGCCTGGACCAGCACGTGATCTTCCAGACGTCGAACGGCTGAGATCCGAAAGCCCGCAGGAGGTAGTTCGCTAACCGGCGAAGAGGCTTCGCGGCCCGGCAGGCGGATGAGGACCTCGTCAACCAGACCTGCCGCAGCGTAGAACTCTCCAAAACCATGCTTACCAAGCACCAGCAGCGACCGAACCCCTGCCGCATGGAGCGTCTGCAGCACCTTCTCTGGATCACCCTGCGGCATCTCACCAGGCAGAACGAACGTATCGCCATGTCCGCCCGGCGCGCCCTCCCGCAAGCGCCCATCCGGGCCCACCACAGCGTCGTATCCGTGCACGTCGAAGCCCGCGAGCTGGCGGTGATCCCCGGCGTCGTACGTCCACGTCACAAACGGGGCACCCCGCTCCAATGCGGTCAGCCAGGGGCGCAGCACCAGCTCTGCCTCACCGGCCAGCACCCCGACCTCGACATCTACCCCAGCCCGGCGCAATTCGGCCACGCCACCCTCGCCCCGCGACGTCGGGTCAATCACGGCAACCACCACGCGCGCGACGCCGGCCTCGATCAACAGCGCGCGGCAGGCGGGAGCACGCCCCACATGGTTGCAAGGTTCCAAGGTCACCACCGCCGTCCCGCCAACGGCCGCGGCGCCAGCCGCAGCCAAGGCGTTGCCCTCTGCATGAGCCTCACCCTTGCGACGGTGAAAACCCTCACCGATAACGCATCCGCTAGTGTCGAGGATCACACAGCCCACCGGCGGATTCGGGCTCGTCGTGCCCAGACCCAGCGCCGAAACGGCGATCGCACGCCGCATCGCCGCGACCTCCCCGACGGACGCCATCAGACCGCAGACGTGGCGTCGAGCTCGGCCAGGAACTCGGCGACAGGATTCAGATGTGCATGAGATACGAGCTGAGGCGCGACCGAAGTGACCATGGAAAGGATTCTGGTCGATCCGCTGTCCTGGGCAACAGTAAGCGCTTGAATGGCGGCGTTCGCCGCACCTTCCGGCTGGCGCTCAGCAGCAAGAGCGACCGACAACCCGGCGTGGGCCAGCCCGCGGTCCCGTTGGTAGGTCGGCGACAGATCCGTGATCGCGGACTCGAACGCCTGCACTGCCCGCCCAGGACGCCCTAACGTGAGCCAGACCCGGCCGCGCTGCATCTCGATGTACGCTGGCGTGCAGAAAGAGCCGTGACCAGCCCGAGCGTCGCCAGCATCATCCATGATCGCGCACTCACGCGCGCGGTCAAGCAGGTCATGCGATGCCAGTTCAGCTCCCTCAAGCGCCAATCCATGTGCCTGCTGCTGAAGAATCGCAGCCAACATGGGACCAGTGACATTGCCTTGCTCACGACACGCGGCCTCGGCGAGACTCACCACCTGAGCGCCATTGCCCGCTGATTGCGCCTGCTGGCTGCGCCGGAACAACGTCCACGCGACCATCGGACGGTCGCCGGCCTCCAACGCCCACTCCATCGCATGCTGCGTCCAAAGACGGCTCGCGGTCAGATCGCCAGCATCCTCATACAGCCATGCCGCGGACTCGGCGTACTTCGCTGCGAGGCGGAGGGAACCGTTCCGAAGCGGCGGACGCACATGGCGAAGTAACGCCGTCATAATCGTGAGTTGAGTACAGACGCCACCAAGGGCATGCCGCGGACCTAGCAAGTTGTCTGTCCGAACCAGCGTGTGCCACTGCTCGCCCACATGCGAAAGCAGTTCCTCGGTATGGCTCGGAGATAGACGCTGCATGCGGCGATCCACCAGCGGGTCCTCAGTGGGTACAGGCAGAGCCAGCGGATTCACCACCTTCATGTCGTTGTGAGGCGGAGCTGTAGCGGCCCTCGTCCGGCTTCGCGCATTCGCGCGTTCGGGCACCAACTCCACGAGTTCGCCAGCAGCTTGCAGTTCCCCATCGAGCTTGTGAGCCAGCGGCAGAGATGGGCGCTTCAGGTCATTCGCGACCTTTGACAGATATCCGACGTCGTAATGGATGGCCCTGGCCAGCTTGCGCAATGAGACGCCGCGCTCCTCCATCAGCGCTCGCATCTTCTCGCCGAAGCTAGTCATTGCCTGCCCATGTGTCGGAACGGTGTTGACCTGTTGACCGCAGTTGCCTGCTGACCGAAGGGCAACGGTCAACATCTCCCACGGTAGCCCAAGTCGTTGATTCCATGGCTGACAGAAGGCATATCACGCTGGCCGACCTGCTTGTCGGCACTGATTCGCCTCTAGAAAATGGTTCGGCCCCGGCCCGGTGCGTGAACACCGGGGGAGCCCGGGGCCTTGATCAGGAATCGAGGTCCTGACCCATGAGGAAGCGTAGAACCATTCCGTCACTTCGGCACCCCGCACATGAAATCTCATGAGAGCTGCCACGATGGCTTCCCACGACGCCTCCGATGAAGTCCCGACATCGGCCGGTCCCGGAGACATGTTCTCCCGCCCCTCGAAGGCCCGCGTCTACGACGATCTGACCGGCGGCCGAGACAATGTCCTGGGCGACCGGGAAGTGGCGAGCGCGTTGGAGAAGACCTCCAGCCAGATCCGGGTGGCGGCCAGGGCTAACCTCGAGTTCGCTTCGCGCGCCTCCCGCTTCGTCGCGGAGCAAGGGGTTGAACAGTTTCTCAACCTGGGCTGCGGTCTGCCTCCGAGTAAGGGTGAGGCGACCTACACGACGGTCTCCCGCTGCCTCGACGATCCTCGCGTGCTGTACGTGGACAGCGACCCGCATGTCGCCGTCCACGCCCGCGCCCTGCTGGACGTGGACGACCGCACCGGATTCGTGGACGCCGACGTACGCGACGTGGACGCCGTTCTCAGCGACAAAAAGGCTCAGCGGCTGCTCGACCCTGGCAGGCCGGTGTGCATCATCGCCACGGCGGTGATGCACTTCATCGCCCCGTCCGACGACCCGCGCGGCATCCTGTCCCGATACATGGAGCACTTCACCGCGGGCGGCTACCTGGTGTTTTCCTACGCCCGCGATGACCTCCTCTCGGCGCAGGAGAGGGCGCAGATGCTCGCCGACTACACCGCCGGCGACGTCTACCCGCTGCCGCTGGACACGATCCGGGAGCAGTTCCTTGCCGGCCTGGAGCTGGTGGAGCCGGGCCTGGTCGAGGCATCGACGTGGCGGCCCGACGACCCGATCGAGCTCGACGTCGGCCGCGCGCACTTCGTCGCCGCAGTGGCCACATTCCCGGCTCGCGGAGACGACACGGAGGCGGCGCGGTGAAGAGCGACGTCCCCGATGCCAGGACCGCCTGGATCCGGATGTGGTTCGGCCCCATGGCGGTAGCCAGCACGATGGCCGGCATCCCGTTCTGGTGGTACCCGCCCCTGCCCCCGCCCTCACCGCCGCAGGAGCAGGACGACACACACGAGCCCTATCGGAGGTATCCGTGACAGTGACTGACCGTCCGACCTGGGAGACGCTGCCTCAGTTCGTCCGCGAGGCTGTTGAGGAGCGTCTGGGCACGGTGGTTAAGTCGGAGTGCGTGCACAGCCGGCGGCCCGGGTTGGCCGCGCGGATCTACGCGACCGAGGAGGACGCGTTCCTCAAGGCGGTTCCGTTGAAGTTCGCGGACCACATCCTGGAGCCGTTCCGGCGCGAGCGCCAGGCGGCTTCCTTCCTGCCGTGGCCTGGTGCGCCGGCGCCGTGGCTGGCGTGGAGGCGGGAAGTGGGCGATTGGTTGATATTGGCTTTCGAGCTGATCAACGATCGCGCCCGGTACGTGAACCTGCGGCCGGACGACCAGGATGTCCCGATCGTGGTGGGCGCGGTGGAACGGCTGTCCTGGCAGCCGTGCAGGGAGGGCTGGAAGGGCATCATCCCGTCGGCACGGGAGCACGTGCATGCCCTGATGGACACGGCGCGCTCGCTTCTTGACCAGCCCCCGGTGGCACTGACCGACCCTCAGCTCTACAGCCGAGCCGTGGACCGGTTGTCGGTGGATCGGCTTGCGGCTGGAGTCCCCACGCTGGTGCACGGGGATCTGTGCCGGAAGAACATCCTGTACAAAGAGTCTTGCGCCTAGCTGATCGACTGGTCGCAGGCGTTCGCCGGCCCTGGGTGGATGGGGCTGGCGGATCTGGCTCCGCTGCTCATATCGGAGGGTCATTCTCCGCAGGAGGCTGACAGGCTCCTGCGCGGCTCCTCGCCGCTGTGGGAGAAGGCGCACGCAGACGATGTGGCCGGTTTGGCGGCGTTGATGAGCCTGCGTCACTGGGCCCGAGCCGGGCAGCAAGTCGATCCGCCGTACAAGCGGGACGCCCCAGTTCTGGCCGAGGCCGGCCAGAAATGGCTGCGCTACCGGATGGACGCCGTGACAAGCAGACCGTGAGGGGATAGGTCCGCCTTTTTGCCTCTGTAACGGTCCGCGCATCCGCGAGCGCGAGCAGGTGCCGGGCACCTGAGATTCGATTCATCCCCTCTTCACAGAAATCAGCCATGCCATGCGACAGTTACACAAAGTGATATTTTCACTACTTATAGTGGCCATAGCATCAAGATGCTCCGGCACCGCACCTTCCCTGCGGGGCACCGCCGGAAGCGTGGCGATGCCGAAGCTCGAAAGCGGCGCGCTCGACTTCTCGATCATGAACTATGTGGCGGCCATCCAGAAGGAAGTTGCGGATCATCGAGGCCAAGCACGAGCGGGGACGGCCGTACTGGCACGCCGTCGCCCGCCTGCGCCTGGCGCTCACGCTCGACCGCGGCGGCAAGCACGAGATCGAGTTTCACAACGGCCACCTCGCGCCCGCCAGCCCGATCACTCGGCAGGCAGAGGCGGAGGCATGGCACCTGCTCGTCAAGGACAGCCTGCCGATCATCGCGGTCGGCGACTTTAACGCCGCCGCCCTCAACGACCCCGCCCTCCAGATCGCGACGAGCGACTCCATAGCCCGGCGCAAGCTCCACACGGGCGCCGCCCAGGCGCTTTCCGACGCCGGCCTGCACGATGTCGGCGCACTGCTGGGCGTCACCGCGCCGACCGTCCAACGCCCCATCGCCTACCGATGCGACCGGCTTTATACCACGCGCCCTGCCTGGGCGCAATCTCTTGACATCCACGAGACGGGAGAAAGCGATCACCCTCTACTGATCGCCACGTTCACCGTGCCGCGCGAATGAGCAGGCAGGTCACAACACCAGATCGCCCAGCAGGCACCTTCCAGGCGCAGGAGACCTCACGGGATTCTCATTATGAAGCAATTCAGGCAGTTCATAGGACCTTCATTTACTCGGCAGCGTCGCGGTCTCTTACCCCACTTTGAGCCGTTGACCGCGAGCGAACGGCCCCTACGTCCCGCAGCAGCCGACGGATGTTCCCGCACCTCGCGACTGGCCAGCCGCAGGGCCGCCGCATGCATCCCATCCGCGGTATTTCCACCGCCTTCCCGAAACATCTGATCTCCCGCGAGAGGGCCCACCATGACAGCAGACGATATTTCCACCACACGACGGCAGCCTCAGCGGCTGCGGAGTGCCTTGGTCGACCAGTTGAGTGCGCAGGGCATCATCCGTACGCCATCAGTAGAGAACGCCCTGCGCGCCGTTCCTCGCCACATCCTCGTGCCGGGAGTGTCGCTGGAGGAGGCCTACGCCCGGCATTGGCCCGGTGAGGACGGCGTTCTCATGCCGACCGAACCCGCCATCGCCGCCGTACTCCTGGAACTCACGCAGACACTTCCCGGAATGCGGGTGCTGAAGATCGGCTCCACTACCGCCTACCCCTCCGCTCTCCTGGCCCACCTCGCCGGTGAGCACGGCCAGGTGACGAGCATCAACACCGAGGGTGACTTGGGCCAAGCGGTCATCAACCAGTTGTCCCTGACCGGCTATGACTCCATCCGCGTGCTCAACGGCAACGCCCCTGACGGCTGCGCCGACGGCGCCCCCTATGACCGGCTGATCAGCTTCAATGGCATGTGGGATGTGCCACCAGCTTGGCTGCGCCAGATCGCGCCGGACGGGCGGCTGGTCGTTCCGCTACGCATGCGCGGCAGCGTGTACCGGGTGCTGGCCTTCACCCGCACCAACGACCACTGGGAGGAGGTGGCTTCAGAGGAATGCGCCTTCGCGCGGAGACTCGGCGGCATCGCCGACGATCCCCTCACCATGGTGTCACTGACCACCGCCGGCACCGTCACCCTCCACCTCCATCAGGACCAGCACGTCATCCCCGAGAAACTCCTCGGCGTGATCGACCGCACCCGCAGTGAATTCTGGACGAAAGTGCCGATCACCTTCGGCAACCGAAGCGGCGACTACAGCATGCTCGAGCTCTTCCTGTCCGTGTCGATGCGAGACGGACTGTCACGGATGGACGCCAGCATGAGCGCGATCGACACCGGATTGGTCGCACCGATGTTCCCGTGGGGTTCGATGGCCGTACCCGGGAGGGACGGCGACCTCGCCTACCTCACCCTCCGGCCCACCGGCGAGACCGTTTTCGGCGATCCGGTGTTCGAGATAAGCGTCATCGGGCACGGACTCGGCGGCGATGCCTTGGCCGGCCACCTCGCCGACCAGATATGCCTGTGGGATCGTGACTACCGGCACGCCCCGTTACGGGTCGCTCTCCAGCGCGCCGACAGCCCACAACGCATCACTGGCACATATGAGCTTGACAGGCCCAACGCCCTGCTCGCCGTCAGCTGGGGATGACCGTATGGACGGCATCTGCGGCGATCGCTCCGACGCGCCGCCGTCATCTGGACCGGCTCTGACCGCTGCGGATCTTCGCTTCTGATGTCAGGGGAGCCGCTGAACCACGGCGGACGACTCGGCCCGAGCAAAGGACTGACTTGCCCAGCGGGCAAGAGGCCTTCATGTCCGCCCGGCCGACCCACAGGGAACAAGGTGTCACCAAATGTCGCTGCGATGGCGCGGTCCGGTCAAGTAGGTCGTCGGCGAAGCAGCCCTGATCAGCGAGAACGTGACAGGCCTGCTGCCGCCTGAGCCGGACATCGTCACCGGCCAGGTCTTCACCGCGTTGACCCACCGCCCCGAGGACGTTTCGGCCGTGGCCGGGCAGCTCAGCCGCCTCTACGACGAGCCTGCAGGATTGGCGCTGCCGGACCCCTCCTACGTCCGGCGTTTCATCGACGCGATCTCCACCCAGGACAGCGGGCACGTGCCCGACTGCTTCGGCGGCGCCCGCCTGTGGTTCATCCAGCCCGACGGCTCGGTCTGGGACTGCCCGTCCGACCGCCGGATCGCCGCCACCCCGGCCGCGCGCCGGCGCACCATCCAAGGCGCCGACGCGCGCCTCCTGTTCGCCGACCGGCCCGCGTGCACGAACTGCACCCTGTTCAGCAGGGACTGCGTGAACATGTGGCCGCTCGTGCTGGACATGCCGCGGCTGCTGAACGCGAGGGCCGCCCGATGACGCTCCCTCAGATCGGCGGCGGCGAGCGGCTCGACGGGCAGCTCGCCGCCATGCTCGGCCAGATGCCCGACCCGAGCGGCGGCCCGGCCGCCGGCCAGCTCGAACGTGAGCTGGCCGAGGCGTTCGGCGTCCCGCACGCCGTCGCGCTCTCCTCCGGCACCGCAGCCCTGCACGCCGCCCTGTCCGCATGCGGCATCAGCCCAAGGCGACGAGGTTCTTGTGCCGGCGTAGTCGACGGGCGGCTGTGCGCTCACCCAGCTATGTAAACTGTCTTCCTTACACAAAGTAATCTCGCTGGCAAGGTCTTGCATGACGGTCCGGAGGAACCGTGTCGTCCGCCTGAGGCCGAGAGGAGAACACACCATTGGCCTTCTGGACTGATCCACTCACTCTGTACATGAGGGAGATACAGATCCAGCGCTACGCAAGCTCCCTGTGGTGGGATCAAAGCAATCCGAACCTGAAGCCTCCTGCCAACCCGCGGCATCGTCGGGTGATCTGGTTCAAGAGAATGAGGCAGCAGTACCAGATTCAGCCAGCTGAGGTGGTGCGTACAGGAACTGGATGGACCTGGCTTCGCCTGCCTCAACCTGAGTCCGGATCGAGGAGTTGATCTCCAGGTTCCCGGATGATGGTGATCGTGGTTATGTGCTTGTCATCGGCACGGATGACGTTCGACTCCCATCTGACCGTGTCACCGACAGGGCATCCGGTGAATAATTCCTTCACTAAACGAAGCACGCGTCGCTGCGCGGCCGCCCGTCTTTCTAAGCGTGTGCGCCGAGCATGGTGGATGGCGGTGCCATATCGTAGGTCGGCTGGATGCACCCCGAAATGGGCGGCGAGTCTGTGCAACACATGCGCGGAGGGCTGACGATGATCGTTCTCCAGGAACGAGATGTAAGTGGTCGAGATCCCGACCCGCTTGGCTAGCATGCCTTGGGAGAGGCCCGCTCCCAAGCGCAGGCTTCTGAGCCGTCCTCCAAGGGTTTCCGTCTCTGGCATTCATCGCTCCACTTCTCAGGTGTGCGGCGGCACCATCCAGGACGATCAGAATGGCTGTTTATCGCAGTGTGGCAGCGCGTTGGTCGGCGCGGCGATGTGAGGGTGCTCCTGAGCTCGCTTGTCCTTGTTGCGGGGCGTCGCTACTTGTTGATGAACGCAAGTGTGCGGCCTGAGCGGTGCGGCTGAAGGGTGCGGATATAGAGGTCATAGCCGTGGCCTCAAGTGCAGTGTCAGCCTGCTTAAGCACCTCTTGTACGCCCTCCAGAGCTTGCGCCAGGTCTCGCGGGATGCTAGCCATCCGGCTTTCCACGCCATTGAGCGTAAATTGCAGGCCTCGTGCAGCGCTCGCGATATGTCGCGTAACGAAGTCGCGGACTGTTCGTAGGAATGTTTGCACACGAGGATGGGAAGTTACTCTTTCGTAGTGCTTACCGAAAGCCCGTTTCATACTGACGCCTAGATTCTGGGCAGACTCGTACGCGTATCCGATTTTCTGCACAGCGGGGACATGGCCGATCACGGAGGCGTGCCGGCTGAGATCCTTGACAGCCTTGGCTACTTCTGGAGTTTCACTCCAGATCGGCGTGATCTCGTCGATGAAAATGCCGCGTTGCGCTGCCAATTCGGACCGTATGAGCAGGTCCCGCTCCGTTGGTGCATGGCCGAGCGCGTCTCGGAGGACAGCGAATTGTAGATGAAGATCGGAGAAGTCGCATGGTTCGCCCGCAGGGATAATGTCCACAGCAGCAGCGAGCATTCCCTCGTATGCCCTGTTAAGCTCTTGTTCTTGCATAGTCGATGCGTTCATTAACGGGCTCTCCGTTCTTCGGCGGCGCAGAGCGTCCGGATCCCACGCGAACCGCTATGCGAGGAGACTTCCCAGATTCATGTTGAGGTTCTCCTGAGGTGGCGGCAAACAGCGTCATGGAGGCACTACTGGAGGAGTTGATGGCTACGACATCCGCAGTTCTTCGAATGTCGGAGAAATTTTCGCTTGTCCTGAAGCTACCGATTCTTCGTGGTCAAATATCACGATCTATCGGGAAATCGCGTCCGAAGATCCTTGCAGGACCGTCGCACAGCTCGCCACACGATCGAGCCACAAAGCTCCGGCTGAGGATGTCATCCAAGAGTTCTCAGCTTCTTCTGGTCGGCGTTCGCTGGAGCGCATTATCACGTTGCAAGGTGGCACCTCTGGGAGGTTGACCGTGACTGGTGGTTACGGCAGGTGCAGTCGAAGTCACCAGTAGAGCAGCTTGGGCGCGACGCACAAGCACGAAGTGATCGTTGCCGAGATCCCTATCCGCAAGTAGGCCGACATCAAGCCGTCTGCTCACACTTTGAAGATCGCGCCGTGCATCTCTATGATCAGCGGTGGTCCTTTGACTGATCTGGCCTAGGACGTAGCGGACGTTTCCCGCCATATGTTGGCCGGCTAGCTTTCGGACGGTAGCAAACAGCTCCTGCGTGCGCGGATCTGTCAAGATCTTCTGATAATGCTTGCCGAGGGCTTGTTGCACGCTGACGCCGAACTGGTTCGCGCTATCGCATGTTCGCGTGATGGCCAGCGCTTGTGGAAGGCGGCCGATAACGCGAGAATGCTGATTGAGTTTGGAAACTCCTTCTACTAGTTGGTCATGCTGTTCCCAGATGGGACCTTTCATTTCGGCGGACTTGTATGCGGGCGGGACATTTGGCGCTTGGGCGTATCTGCCGTCTGGGGGGGCTCCGAGCTGTTTCTGCAGCTGGGCGAACTGGTGGTGCATGTGTGCCAGTCCGGACATCTCGGTTGGGGGAACGAGTTCGGCGACGGCGGTGAGAAAGCGTTCGTAGGCTTGGGTCAGCTCGTGACCTATGGGTGCTGAGGGCGACATCGCCAGCTCCTGAGGGTGTGAGTTTGACGGCGTTATGGGAGGGGAGCGGCTGCAGCAGCTATCTCGGGCGACGATGTTGTGGGGAGGTCCCACGTCACAGCTCGGGCAGGTCGGTGTGCTGGTTTGTCAGGGCTGATCATGCAGCGATGGAGGGGTCCATGGGGGGCTCGTAGCTCCCGAATCGCGGGATCGAGGCAATCGCGGTGCCAGGTGTCCGGTCCGGTGAAGCCGCCTGCTTCCGGGTCGGTCCAGTACTGCCATGCCAGCCACAAGCCGTGCAAGCGTGCGACAGCCTCTTCGTGTTCCCACCACGCTGGGCACCATGGTGCGGCGGAGCTTGGAGTGCGTTCGCTGAGGTAGGTCGGGATGAGCAGGTGGTCAACCCACTGCTTGAGCAGCGATAGCTCCACGGCATACTCGGTCGGGTTGAGGCGGACGATGAACGACGGTCCTGGCGGCGGGTTCGCTGATTCAGCATCGTGACCGGAATTTTCGGCATCAGGTGGTTCGAAGAGGGTCATGGGCTCTTGCCACGAGCCGGGCAGCGTGGGCTGCTCGTCGTGCGACTCGTCCGGCGGTGGGGTCATGGCACCTGCTTTCGGATGGCTCGGTCGGTGATCTGTTTTTCGATGCGGGCGGCGGCGAGGCGGAGACGCGGGCCGAACGGTTCCCTCATCCACGGCCGCATCCTGATCGGCACGGGGCGGATGCCGGTGAGGAGCAGAATGGCGGTGAACTTTTTGAGGGCACGGATGTCTGCCGCGGTGTAGATCCGCTCTTTGCGTGCCGACACGCTGACGCTTCGGCCGCTGGAGCTGTAGGAGACGCTCGAGTCGATGACTTTGTGATGTCCCACCAGGCGGCTGACTTTTTCGGCGTGGTCGGCGTCGTCGATGCCGGCGCCGATGATCTTTACGGTGCTGGCGCTCCACAGGGCATCCATCCCGGGGCCTCCCCAGACGCGAACGCCTTGCTGGTAGCTCTGCAGGATGGTGACCACTGGTATTCCGGTTCCGCCCAGGAAGCTGTAGAGGTCGGGCAGATCCTCGATGGGTGCTACGTTCGCGGCCTCGTCCAGCACCATGATGAGCGGCGGGTCGGCGCGGCCCCCGACGCGTTCCGCGGCCGCGATGCCGGCTTGCAGGACTGCGTCGGCCAACGCGGCGACGAGGGGTGCTGCGCCGTTGCGGCCTTTCTTCGAGAACAGATACAAGGTGTCGGTTGAGGTGACGAAGGTGGCCGGGTCGAAGACCGGCTGGCCTGGCGTGGGGGTGATCCATCGATTGATCTCTGGGTCCAGCAGGCAGGCGATCGTTTGTGCGGCGGTGTCATACACGCCGCCGCGGGTCTCGGGCGGTAGGGATACGGTGTGCTCGAGTTGGCCCGCCATGCCGACCGCGCCGGCAGCGCGCAGAGCGTCGATGGGGTCCTGTTCGGCCGGGTGGGCCAGCCACTCCAGGACTTGGTGGACGTTTGCCCCGCTGGTGGCGGCGGCGTGGAACAGGTTCGCCAAGAGGTTCCCGGCAGCAAGTGCCCAATAGTTGCCGCGTTCGTTCGCGCTGAAGGACGTGGTGACGAAGTGGGAGGCCAGCCGGCGAGCGCCCTCGACGGTGCGAGCGGTTTTGATCACGTCCCACCAGAAGGTCTGAGCTTGGTGGCAGATCTGCTGGGGGTCGAACACCCATAGCGTGCCGCGGGCCTGGCGGGGTGCGGCGGTGGTGGTGAGGGCGTCTGGACGGATGCTGGTGACCACAGCGGCGCCGGGTGCGCGTATCGCGGTCTGCGCGATGATCGTCGTTGTCTTGCCGCTTCGCGGGCCCATGAATACCAGGTAGACGTCTTCGAAGCTGCCGCGCAGCTCGACGCCGTCGACATCCCCGATGAGCACGCCGGCCTCATCTGAGGGGACGCGTTTGACCGTGCGTAGCGACGGCCGTAGTCGGCGCGCCTTCGTCACCGCCCCGCGATAGGTAAATTCGCGTAGATCGCGCAGCCCGGCAAGCCCGGGCGCGGGCGCGAGCCATCGGTAGAGGATCAGAGCGAGCGGAACGCCTGTTGCGGTGCCGAGGCTGGCGGTGGCGACGATTCCGCCCCACACGGCGATCGGCGACGCTTGTGGCCAGATCGTCTGGGGGCCGGCCGCCAGTTGTAGCAGCAGCCGTACGGTGAACGGCGGCGGGTGCCAGCCGGCGCCGCCCACCACGGCGCCCAGTGTGCCGCCCAGCCAGACTATCCCGGTCAGTAGACCGCCGGTCAGCATGGTGCCGGCGGCCAGCCAGGGCGCGAGTTCGGTGCGCGCACTGCGCTCACGCACCATGGCCGTCTCCCGGGAGGGTGCGCGGCTGCATGGCTCCGTCGGTGTAGAAGAGTCGTTGTTCCCGGGGAGTCAGTTGCATTTTGACGGGCACGCCCAATCTGGTGCCGACCTTGATGAGGTACTTGCCACGTCCCGGGTGGAGCTGAGCGGCGCCGTCCAGGCCGGTGCTGGTGGCCGCCGCCCATGATGCGATCAGGTCGATCTCCGCGCCGGTCAGGGGTTTCTGGGCGCTGATTCGGCGCAGTTCGCCTAGCGGCATCGCCGCCAGGATCAGGACGTCGCACCTTTCCATGAGCCCAGCGGCCTTGGCTCGGTCCTCCTCGGTCGGCAGAGCCTCCAGGTCGCGGATCGAGTGTGTCGACATCAGGGATATTTCGCCGTTTGACCTGTTCAAGCGGGTGATTCCGTCCATCGCGTCAACCATGCCCGGGCCGGCGCGCAGAGCGCGCCACATCTCGTCCAGGGGCAGCACCAGGGGTTTGGACAGCAGGCCGAATGCGCGGGCGATGTCAATCGATCCGTACGAGTAGGCCCAGCAGGCCAGCAGTCCTGCTGCTGCGACCTGCTCGCCCGCCGTGCGTAATGCCGACAAGTCAATGGACACGGCCGGGCGTGACAGGTCCAGGTGCACCGACGTTTGACGATCGAATAGCCCTGCCATGGGTCCGTCGCAGAGGTTCTCCAGACCGGCGATGACCGAGCGGGTCGCGGCACGGTAGTCGTCGTCGCGCACGGCGAGGATGCGCTCGCGCAGGGGTTGAGGTCCTTGCCTCAGAATCGTGATGACGTCGGGAATGATCGGGTCGCAGTCCAGGGCATCGGCGGCCAGCCGGACGGCGGCGTTGAGCGCGGCGCTTTCCTCGGCGAGGGGTCGGCGGCCCAGGCCGTGAGGGGTGGCCAGCAGGGCATGCAGAAGTTCGCCTCGGCGTCCGTCCAGTTCGGCGCGAACGCGGGCCGCCTGGGTACGCGGGAGACTTCCCAGAGCCCGTCCGAGCGGGCCGGAGTCGAAGGGGTTGATGCTGTCCAGTCCGCGGCCCACTCGCACGACCTGGCCGCCGAGCTCGGTGACGAGCGGTGTGTACTCGGCTTTGAGATCACCTGGGCAGAGCATCTGGTAGCCGTAGCCGATCAACCCCAGGCTCAGGCGCTTGAGGATGGCGGATTTGCCGATGCCGGGCTCACCCTGCACCCAGACCGATGGGTTAGTGGTCAAGGAGCCGACCCAGCCGGGCGGATCAACGCAGACCAGTTCGCCGGTGAGCAGGTCGGGGCCGATCGGCACGCCGCAGGCTGGCAGGCCGCCGGCCTGCACAAAGGGGTACAGGCCAGCGACTTGGACGGATGTGCCGAGGTAGAGGGATCCCGGTTCGACATGCGCCGCGCGTCCGCGAGGCCAGCCTCGTCGGGGGGCCAGCGCACCTGGCTCGATCCGCAACAATGGGGGCATCGGCGGCCGCCGGCGGCGAGAGCTGTTACCCATCACTCGGATACACCCCGCACGGCAATCCAACGGCGAAGGCTGCGGCTTGGCCCCAGCGGGCCGGCCGCAGCCGTAGCCGGCTGTGTCCGGCGGCTTGGAGGACCTCCCGCCGTGCCTCCTCCAGTTCGTCTGCACGGGTGACCGTGGTGGTGACGTAGATCGTCCACTGCACGATCGCGGCGCCGCGGGCCTCTTCATGCGCGCCGATGGCGGCTCGTTCAGCGTCCGCCCGTTCGCGGGCGGTCGGCGCGCGACGTGCGCGGCGGCGGACCTCCTCGCGTACCGCGGCAGCGTTGACTTCGCTCTCGACAACCCCGGCGCCGACGAGGCGGGGCAGAGCTCGAAAGGTGAGCGTGACACGGCGGCGGTAGCGGCCGGGGCTGAGCAGGTGCAGCAGCACGTCGTGCGGGACGCGCTGGCGGGGCGCCTCGGCCAGGACCCAACTGGTGGAGTGGGCGGCCTCGTGGTCGTAGCGGTCGCGTCGTTCCCGGGCGTAGGTCGGCCCGGCGTCGCGCCAGCGTAGCTCGTCCCAGCCGGCCGGAGCGGATTCGGCTTCGGGGTCGAAGGCGCAGCGGACGATGCGGATGAGATCGGTGGCGCTGGCCCGTTTGACCGCTTCGGCGCCTGCGGCCGCGACTCCGAGACCATTGAGCGAGGACAGCAGCGATGCGATCGCATCGGGGAGTTTCACGCGGGAGGTCGCACCGAGCGATGGGTCGCAGGTCAGCGTGAGTCGCACGGCCACACGGGATGCTGCCCGAGGTGCGGCGGCGACCAGATCGGCCATGACCGCAGCGGCCAGTCGCGGCGCGGCCGGGTCGAATCGGCTGGCGACATGATCTGCCAGTTGGCTGCCGTTTTCCGGCAGCAGGTCGATGCTGACGACAGCGTGGCGGATGGTGATGTCGTCGGCCAGCCGAGCCAGGAGCCCGCCCCAGGCGGCGACTTGCCGGTTGACGGTGTCGACGTCGGCCAGCAGTGCGCCGCTCGGTGACAGTAGCAACGTGGCCGAGACCTGTCCCGTGCGCTGATTCCACAGCACTCCGATCCGGCCGCGGCCGGGGTCGGCGGCGTCGATGAGCTTGAGGGGGGCGAGCATGCCGGGAAGCGCGCCGTCATGCTGGATCGGGGCGGCCACGTGACCGAGGTAGATGGTGTGGGTGCGCCAATCCGCGTAACGCCATCGCGCCCATCCGCGAGCGATGTCGATGAGCAGCATTCCGTCGCGTTGGGCGATAGCCGCTGCGATGCACAGCAGGGACAGCGGCGCGGTATACAGGGCGACGGCCTGGTCGATGAAGATGCCGGCCATGACGGGCACCAGCACGGCCGCGAGAACCGTCAGCGTTTGTCGGCTGTCGAGTTTCCCGAGTCCCGCGCTGCGGCTGCGCCGCCATCCGCCGTAGGAGCGTGCTTGTGAGGTACTCGTCATGGCGTGTCCGGGCGCCGTGAGCTCGCGTGCGCAGGGCGGGTGTCAGCTGCGGTCATGAAATCCTCCGTCACCGGAGTCGGAGGCCGGTGCAGGGTGCTGGTCGACGGGATGGGGCGTTGCTGCCTCGCCCGCGGCGCCGACGTGCTGCTCCACCACGTGCAAGCCGTGGTCGGCGGCCTCGGCTGCGAAGTACACGACTGCTCCGCCCGGGCCGGCGGTGGCCGTGGTGGCCGCTGTGCCGGGTGTCTCGGCCGCCGTCGTGGTGGCCGAGGTCAGCGGGGCGCTCGCGGTGTCGGGCTGCGGTGTGCTCGGGGCCGCTTCGGCTGTGGTGGCAGCGGGTTCTTCTGCCGTTGGCGGGGGCGTGGCCGAGGGAGCGTCGCCCGACACCGGTAGATCGGCTGGGACGGCCGATCCGGCTGCCGGGTCCGCCGGCGTGGTCGCGCTGCCCTCTGCGGGCGCCGAGGTGTCGGCTTCGCGTTGCTGTGCGAACTGTCCCGCGGAGGTGGGCTGAATCTGCTCGACGTCACCGCCGGCGGCCTCGACGCCGCCGTCGTCGCGGCTTCCGGAGCGGCCGGCCATCATCGCCAGGTCGGTGAGAGCGCGTGTCATGCCACCACCGCTTCCGCCTCCTCCGGCCACGACACCGAGGGGGGCGAACACCCGAAGCAGAGCGGGCATGGCGATGAGGCTCAGCACGAGCATCACCAGGCCGTACACCAGACCGTGAGCGTCACGAGCGGCGGACCACTGACGCGTTGCCGCTGTGATGATCAACGCGACTGCCGGCTGGTAGACGATGATCGCTGCGCCGGCGGTGATGATTTTCGGCATCCACTGACGGGTGGCTCCTCCGCCGACCATCCCGGAGGCGGCAATGGGCAGCAGGAGAGCCAACAGCGGGAGGGTGGCGTTGCGTAGCAGGACCACGACGATCTGGATGATCAAAACAAGGATCACCAGAATGCTGAGCTGCCATTGCACGAAGATCGACGGAACCGCGCCGACAGCGTTGTTCGTGAGTGACATCAGCGTGAGGATCTGCTCCTGGATGCCTTGCTGATCCATGGGCTGGCCATCCGCGGACATCTGATCGAAAATGATCTTTGTGACGACGTTGGCGCCTTCCATGGCAAGGGCGGTCAGACCGACTCCGGCGCCTCCGACGAACGCGGTGATCGTCAATCCGGCGCCGGCCTGGATCAGCGGCACGGGCCGGCCTTGCACCATGGTGCGCATCATCTGCGCCACGACCAGTACCACGCTGATCAGCCAGCCGATCGCGATCGTGACCCCGTAGAGGGTTAAGGCGCCCTGGGCGCGCAGATCGAAGGATGTGAAAGTGACGAACAGGGTCACGAATACGCCGACCAGGGACCGGATGGCGTCAAGCGCCAAGTTGGCCATCGGTTTGATCACGCCCTGTTCGAACGCCTCCGTGGCGGCGTCGCGCAGCCCCTGCCCGGCCGCATCTCCTGCCTCCTGGATCCTCGGTGTGTTGCAGTACAACGCGATGATCGGTGATGGCACCTTGCACAGCTCAGGGGGGATGGTCGGCAGCAACTCCCAGGGCTTGGGCGTGGGTGCCGTACCAGAGGGGGAGGGCGTGGCAATCGCTGTGCTCGTGGCCGTCGGGGTCGTCATGGCGAGCGCTGCCGGATGGGGGACAACCTGCGAGTCCACGGGCGAGGACGGCGGTACGGACCCCTGCGGAGTCGTCTCTGCGGCTCCGGTGCCGGCTTCAGCGGGCCCGACGAACATGACCAGCGTCAGCAGCAGAACGCCGATCGTTCGAGCGGTAGGACCATGGTGGCTGCGCATTGTCACTCTCCCGGGCGGATCGCCCGCCAGTGGCCGCTGTTGAAGGCGGCGCTACCGGGGTCGGCGTAAACCGGGCGCGGCATGCGCGCGGCGGGGGTGCGCAACACGGCCCAATCGCCGCCGCGCAGGCCTGTCTGCCAGCGCAGGTGTCCTGTGCCGACCACGGTGACGGTGCGCATCGGCGCGTGTGCGCCAGCGATCATGTCAATGCGCATGGCCACACTGACATAGACGTTGCCGGCGTCGGCGATGCGCCATTGCACGCCGACAGGCTGCACCGCGACCGTGGCCCCTGCCGGTGGCGCGCCCTCACGCGGCAGGGCAAGCAGCGCACGTAGCCAGGTCACGCTCGCGGCGGCTTCACGCCGGGACTCGTCTCGATCGCGGGAACTGAAGTAGACGTCGACGGCGCCGAGGGCGCGACCCTTGTCGAGGTCCCAGACGGCGGAGAACATAGCGGCCGCGGCCGCGGCGGCACCCTGTGGCGTGCGTGGCCAGCCGACCGGATAGTCACGGCTGAGGCGTCCACGCGCCTCGGGCAGGGTGACCCACCGGGCAGGCGTGACGTAGCCGAAGGTAGGTGCCGGTGTGGCGGGCATGACGCTCGCGGTCGGTGCCAGCGTGGGATCAGCGTTCGCGGGGTCCTGCGGGCTCTTGCTCAGCAGAATGGCCAGCGCCGCGCCGAGCAGGACTGTCATCAGCGCACCTGCGGTGCGCGCCCGGCGTATCCGCTGGCGAGCCAGCTGATCGAGGTCGGTGGCGAAAGGCATCTCGAAGCTCGTTCAGGACCAGTTGGCGACGAAGTCGACGATGGGGATGGTCAGCAGGACTCCGCCCAGCCCGACCAGGACCCAGCCTGCGTGGCTCATGCCCTCGGCGGCCATGTGCTGGCGTGAGGACTTGCCCCACATGACCTTGATCCAAGCCGCAGCCATCATGCAAGCGCCGACGACCCCGCTTACCACCTTCAAAAAGCCGAAGATGCGCCCTCCGAACCGCGCCAGCTCAGGCGGCGCCGTTGCGGGCGGGTCACTGATGATCGGAATGCCTCCACCCGGGTTTCCCGCACGCAGGTCCTCGGCATCGGGAAACACCTGCATCACCGACTGGAGCGCATCCATCAGAGCCGTCATGGGCGTGATCCCGAACCGGCCGGCAGTTCTCGTAGGCGGTGACGCAGCCGCCGGGCCAGGCGGGCGATCCGCCTCGACGTGGTCAACGCCGTGGTGACGTCCAGTTGGCGCAGGGCGAACACGTACGGAACGTTGATCACTCCGCTCACCTCGGCACTGATCGCTTTGAGTTGATAGCGCGACAGCGGCGGTAGGCCGAACGGGTCCGCCTGCCGCACGAGCAGCACCGGCCGGGGGATCTGATCAGGCCATTGGGCGATCATTTGCGCCGCCTGTGCTGTGCCTGGCGCGGTTGAGGACGCCACCACGGCGATGCGACTGCTCTGCGCCATCGCCTCGCCGGTGAACTCCACGGCGTTCGCCGTATCAGCCTGATGATTCAACAGCAGGACCAACGTCGATGTGCCGGCGCCCGGATGTGCGCCGATCAAGGTCCAGGGAGGGCCGGCACCTGAGTGCCTTCTGCTCTTCTGCATATATCGCCTCTTACGCGCCACTGGCGTGTGGAGTACCTTCTGCTACTTGACAGAGGTTCTAACACTCTTGACAGAGCCTTGACAAGAACGTCAGCAGAAAGGACCCAGGCGGCAGACAATGCGCACCGTTTTGATCCTCGCCGTCGCCCTGCTCTTACTCCCCTTCGCGTGCGCGCCTACGATGCTGGCCCTTGCCTCACCGCTGATGCTGGGCCTTGCCGGCGACTCGATCGTCAAAGAAGGAGCCGTCGCGGGCCTCCCCGGCCTCCCGCAGGGGCTTGAGCGGCTCTACCAGACGGCCGCGAACACCTGCGCTGGACTGGACTGGACGGTGCTGGCCGCAATCCACAAGATCGAATCCGACTTCGGACGCTCGAACCTGCCTGGGGTCAAGGCCGGCACCAACCATGCTGGAGCCGCAGGCCCCATGCAGTTCCTCATCTCAACCTGGGGAGGCAGCGCTCGCATCAAGATCGGTTCCCGGTTCAACGGATATGCGAGCGACGGCGACGGCGACGGCTGGGGGGACGTGTACAACACCGCCGACGCCCTCTTCGCCGCCGCGAAATACCTGTGTCGTCATGGAGCGCCACGCGCTGTGCGTCAGGCCGTCTACGCCTACAACCACTCATGGGACTACGTCGACAGCGTACTGGCCCTGGCCAAGACCTATGCCGACGCATCTGAGCTCCGCCCCGAGCAACCCAGAGGCGATGATCGCGTCACACCGCGCATGCGAACTGCGCGCGACCTGCTGCTCCAGCGTTTCCGCATACCTTTCGGAGTCGGCTGCTATCGGCAGAACGACAGCGTCGCCGGCGGCGGTCGCGGAGAACATCATCTTGGCCGGGCATGTGACTTCATGCTCAGCAGGGGCACCAAACCGTCGCCGGGCAACCAGGCGCTCGGCGACGCGATCGCCGCATGGTTTCAGGCCAACGCCGCACGTTTGGGCGTCTCCTACGTCATCTGGAAGCAGCGCATCTGGTCACCCGCACGCGCCGGTGAGGGATGGCGGACCATGTCCGATCGGGGCGGCGTCACAGACAACCATTTCGATCATGTGCATGTGACGGTGCTCTAGGAAGACATCGCACCCTCCAAGGTTTTGGCCGGGGCGAGCTGGCGAGGACACCAGCCATGATCATGACTATTTACAATCCCCTTGACTCATAGTCATGAATCTAAGGCGGAACTCGCCTCTCATGTTCTAGGATCACGGGCATGTTGTCCGACTCAGGCACTCCCGCCGACCCGGCATCGCTGACCGGTGCCGCGGCGCTGGCTCGACTCAGTGGTCAAGCCGGAACGGGCGCCTCGGCCACGACAACGCGTTCTCCCGCAGGTGATCACCTATCTCCCTCGCCGATGCATGACCATGAGGCCGGGCTCGTTTCCCCGCCTCAGCGGAGCGACGAAGAAGAGGAACGGCGTTTCCAGCGGTTCTGGAACGAGAGGGACGCCGATGTCGACAATTCTGACGACAGTCTTGACGGCAGCCCTGGCGATGATGCAGATCGCGATCTCGACGACGAGCATGACTGGGACCTCGGCGGCAGGCGACGGCCCGTGGTACCGCTCGCGCTCAAAGCTGGGGCAGCGGTGGGAGCACTCAGCCTGGCGGTCGCCAGCTGGTCCATCTTCTCCGAGCCTCGTTCCCCCTCCGATGCACAAGCCTTGTCGGTGGCCTCGGCGACCAGCCAGCCATCGCTGCTGGCCAGCCTTCCCCCGGTTCCTCAAGCCACGCAGCCGGATCCATCCCGGCCGACCAGACAGTCGGCCACGCGAGCGCGTCGGCCAGCCTCAAGCGGCAAGGGCAGTCCTTCGCCGTCGGTCTCGCCCCACCAGCCTTCGTCCAAGCCCTCAATCAAGCCCACCGCCGTCCGGAAGAGTCCAACGGCGAGCCCGACATCGCGGAGGCTCGTTCCGGCAGAGGACTTGGCGATAGGGCCCAGCATGCTGCCACCTCCTCCGCGTCAGGAAGACCACGGACGCCTGGGAACCGGCCCGACCGTCGCTCCACCGCCTCCTGTTGGCTGATGCCTTCCTGTCACTTCCCCCCGAAACCGAGGTTCTGCCCTGTGTCATCCCAGACCGGCTCCCGCCCTTCGCACCGTGCGCGGCACGCATCGCCCGCCGTGAGCAGGCAGTATCGCCCGCCGGATGACATCCCCACGGAACAATTTGCGGCGGTTACCTTCGCAGTTGGACCCGATGTGTCTTCGGACCCGCTGTGGGCTTGTGTCGCCGACGTGCGGACCACCGCGTTGGCGGCCGCGGCGACCATCGAGGCTCTCCTGGCAGAGTCGCCCGCCACGTGGTCGTAGCAGCGGCGGGCGATCTCCCGTCGAGACAAGCACGTTCGTGCACACCACAACGAGAGATTGCCGCCGCTGGCATCTGAGCGCCTCCAGCGCCAGGCGCTCGTGGCGGGGCGTTGGACAAGCGCTGGCGTTCACTCAGGTGAGCACGACAGGCAGCCGTATGGGTTGCTGGTTCAGCGCGTCACCAGACCAAGGAATGTCGTCCAGTGCAACGGCTGGTCGAATGTTGGGAGCGACGAGGATCAGAGCACGCAATGCTTCTTGCAGGACCATCCGACCCAAGGCCCGGCCCAGGCAGAAGTGCCGGCCGTGCCCGAAGGCCAGGTGCGGTCGCGCTGGGGTGTCACCTGCATAGCGACGGATGTCGAATCTTCCAGGCTCGGGGAAGGCGTGTGGACAGTGATTTGCGTACCAGAGGTGCGGCAGCACGGCCGTTTCGGCGCCCACGGTGGTTCCCGAGGGCAGTTCTACCTGCGCCGTAAGATAGCGCAGCAGCCCGGAGGAGCCAGGTCCGTCGAAGCGCAGAATCTCCTCGACGGCTGGGGCGATCAGCTGGCGATCGTTGACCAGCGCCTGATATTGCTCCGGATGCAGCAGCAGCCTGAGCACGCCGCGAGAGATCATCATGGCTGTTGTCTCGTGACCGGCGATCATCAGCATGATCAGAAGATTGATCAGCACATCGTCGCCGAGCGGGCGGCCGTCGAGTTCGGCCCTGATGAGATCGTCGATCAGCTCACTGCCGGGCTCGGAGCGGTGGGTTGCGATCAGGCTCGCGGCATAAGCCTGGAAAGCAGCATAGGACTCGGCCCGTGTCTCCGCCGAGGCGGCTGAGACCGTTAAGAAGGCCGAGCTCCACTGGTGGAAGCGTGGGTAGTCTGCTGGCGGCACACCCAACACCTGGCAGATGACGTGTGAAGACAGCGGCAGCGCGTAGCCGGTCACGATGTCGACCTCGGAGCCGCGGACCGGATCGAGAAGGTCATGCGCGATGTCCGCGCAGGCGGGACGCAACTGTTCGGCAGCTTGTTCGGTGAAGAGCCCTTTGAGAATGCCCCGCTGACCGGCGTGCGCGGCCCCGTCCAGATTCATCAGGACCCCTTTCGCCACGTCTTCGAAGGACATCCCCTTCGCGAGCCGCGGCATACCGGGGGTGCACAGCCTCTCGCGGCTGCTGTGCTCACTGGCCAGCAAGGCACGAACGTCGTGATACTGGACCGCTGTCAGAATGCTGGCTCCGCTGGGAACGGTCATGGGCGCGACGGGGCATGTGCGTTGCCGTTCAGGCAAGGCGGGTGATGGGGTGCCGTGCGGACCCGGCGGGAGTTCGAGTGGATTGTCGGCGGCGGCTTCGAGTTCTGCGCTCACTGTGGGCCTCCTGGGTGACAGTGGGTTGCGGGATGAACTCTCGATCTTTGTGGTCGTCAAGGACGAAGGCCGCCGCTCATCTCATAATCGGCCCCCGTGATGCTCGCGGCGTATGGGGAGAGCATGAAGGCGGTCAAAGCGGCGACCTCGGTGGGTGCCACCATCTGGCCGGTTCTCATGCGGAGGGTTTTTGGCAGTCTCTCGAAGAACTCTTCGAGCGTGACGCCGTTCATCGCGGCTATGTCTTCCCACATGCTGGTAGCTACCGGACCTGGAGAAATGCTGTTGCTGCGGACGCCGTAGCGGCTTGCGTGGAAAGCGATGCTGCGAGTCATGGCGATCAAAGCGGCTTTGGAAGCGCTGTTGTCGATCGGGCCGGCGCCGGGCATATGCGCAGCCAGCCCCGCGATGTGCACGATGGCGCCGCGTGTTCGCATCAGGGGCAGTATTTTCGTGACGATCTCGAAAGCGGTGACTACATTGACTTCAAAGGTTGTCCGCCACTGTTCGGGGGTTACCTGGAGATCGTCCTTGCGTGCCCCGAACTGCACGCCTCCGACGCAGTTGACAAGGAAATCCACGTGACCCAGGTGGATCTCCGCTTGCCTGACGAGGGCCGCGACACCGTCAGGGTGGGTGAGGTCGGCCTGCACGAGGAAGGCTCCAGAGTCCTTGACTTCGGGGCTCGCTGAGCGGGATACCGCGAGGACTCTGACGCCTTCGTGATAGAGCCTGCGCACGACCTCCAAGCCGATGCCCCGACTAGCACCAGCGACGATCGCTCGCTTGCCGGTCAAGTGCAGATCCACGCGGCAGCAATCCTCTCGGCAAGAGCCGGCTTCAACGGAGCCAGCTGCTACAAGACAAACGCATACTGCAAGTCGGGTCTGGCCGTTCCGCCGCGGGCCACATCGCTGGATGGCGGCATGATCGTGGCCACCTCCATCGCGATGTGCCCAGGAGTGTCGCCGGTCACCAGGCCTAGAACGGACCAGTCGACCATGGCGAGGGCCCCGGGGTTCTCGACAAAAAATGCGATGGGCACGTCCGCGAAACATTCCAGGCCAGCACACTGCTGGTCTGCCTGTTGCCCCGTCAGCACCTGCTGATAGGCAGTTTGCAAGGTCCCGAGTGGCCACAGTTCCCGAAAGGTCTCCGCTCTGCCCACACGCACGTGACCGCACGCGACACCCGCGCGATCGACGCGTGGTGGATCCACCTCAACCTCCAGCGGCAAGATGCTTCCCTTGACGAGCTCCAGCGCCGCCTCTCGCCACCCTTGCTCAGTGGGATCGACCCTGTGACCCACCAGTCCCACCAGATCCCGCAAGGACAGCTCGACCTCGGCATAGGCCAGCCAGCCCTTGAGTACAGCCGAGAGCGGCCAGGTACTCCAGGTGGTTCCGGGTGGAAGCGCCCGTTCCAGATTTTCGTGGATATCGCTGCCCGACGGCTCGCAAAGGACCCGGTTCCAGCCGCTACACATCAGCACTGACGGCATCGGCAGTTCCAGCCAGCCGGCGATGTAGGTGTTGTTGATCATCGCAATGCAGGTGATACCGGCCTGCTCGCATGTCGTCCGGTACAGTCCGTGCATCATCTCGTGAAGTGCATGAGGTCCCGGCCCCCCCATGGATCCGGGACCTCCGCCCGTACACGCCGGGCGCCACAATCCCGCCGGGTCACGGGATTCCGGGGTACGGGGATCATCGGCAAGGCACCACCCGGTGTGGCTTGACGTCCCTGCAGGCGAAGGTAGGTAAGCCAAGGGTCAGCCTCCTTGCTGAGTATTTGGTCGCACTGTCAACGAACGGCTTTGACCGGCCGTATTTGCCCGGAGGCCAAACAGTTGAAGCAAAGTTGCCTACTGGCAAATACGATCACTGGTGTGACCGCCTGTTGTCAACAGCAACTTTGCCCAGGGGAACATCTTTTGCCTGCGGGCAAGACTCGGTATGTTGATCACAGCTCCATCCGTCATCCTCAAGGAGACGACCCGTGCCTGACACTCCGGGCTGTCCGCCGCTTTCGCGCGCCGACCTCCAGCAGCTGCTTGACGCGGTAGGCAGTCTGCCGGCGAACCAGCCGCTGTCGCCCGCCGCCCGCCTCAAGTTGCTGATCGAACTCAGGCGCGACCCGCGGGGGGGAGAGAAGTACAGCCAGGCGTACATCGCCGCACAGACGGGGCTGACCGACAGCGCCCTCAGCAAAATTCTGCGATTCCCCGATCGAAGGCCGCAGGCCCATACTCTTCACAGGATCGCGGAATTCTTCCAGGTACCCCTTGACTTCTTCACCAGCACTGACATAGGCGAAGTGTTGCGTCGCGAGATGCAAAACTTGTCCCGAGCAGACAAGCTTCTGCAGGATGCCGACGACCTCGGACTGGTCGCCACCAATCTCCGATCCATCACCGACCTCGGGGCTCGAGCGAGTCAGGCCGCTCAAGAGGTCGACGCACTCGCGCAGAATCCCGCCAATGCGCCCCATCTGGAACCGACTCTCTCGGCCCTCGAGGCCATGATTGGCCTCCTCCAGGTCGCCACCCGCGAGCACGAAGCCCGACGTCGGCAGGGCCACGACGGCTCATCTGCGTAATGTCATAACCCATCGCCCTGGGGAGCCGGGAAGTTAGCCATCGCTGCCGCTCGGTCCTGCAGAATTAAGTCGCTCCACCGAAGGAGATACGCATCGTGGTCATTGCCAGAACGGTGCTTATCGATGAGGTCGTCGAGTTACTGCCCCATCGCTTCTCACCGCGGACGGACATCCCAGACGTGTGCGACCGGCTCAGCGGGTTGCGTGGGCGCGAGGTGGTTCCTGTTCCCTTCGACTCACGCGATCATCCGCACATCACCTGCTCTGTCACGGGGTTCTGCATCCGGACCCAAGCCCGTGATTTCCTAGGCTATCCCGCGGATGCTTCGGACGCGTATAAGACCATAGTCTTCCTCCATGAGGTAGGCCATTGGGCGACGAACGACGCAGGGCAGCCCTTCAGCCATGCGGCTCTCATTCGTTCCGCAGCCCCCACGCTGTGCCGGCTGAGGGACGGCGAAACCATACAGGACGTTCTCGGCCGCGACGACTACGACGATCCGCAAGAACGCGCGGCTGAACGCTTCGCCCTTGACGTGGTAGGAACCATAACGTCCGGCGTCCATCGCGCCGACCCCTGGTCCCCATCCGTGTTACGCGGTGTACACGGTCCCATCGCCGATCCCTTCGGTTCACGGTCAAGGGAAACCCGGTGCCCGACTGGCTGAACTACGCGTTCGTTGGGGTCATGTGGTTGATCGTTCTCGGCCGAGGCGTCGCGATGTGGCATACCCGGGGCCATCTGATGATGTGGCTGGCACTGTTATCTGGCATCAGTAGCATCACCATCGATCAAACGCCACCACTGGCCGATTGGATCACCAAGCAAGCCGGGACACCGGCACTTGCCTTTGTTCTGGTCACCGTGCTCGCGCTCGCGGCCGTTACCTGGGTCACCACTTTTTTCCTGGCAGCTACCGAAACGGAGAAGGATTCTCGCTGGAGCCGCCGCCCGTGGTATTCGTGGTACTTCACAATCCCGGTGATGATCGCCCTGACAATCATCGCCTTCTCGGGCCGCCTCGACATGCACTCTGCCTACACGGCGGTGTGGCAACACTCGGCGACGCCGCAACAGCTGGCCATGATTGTGCTGTACGAGCTACATTTGCTCTTTAACCTCGCACTCATGACTTACCTGTTCATTAAACTAGCTCGCCGTGAAAATATCCCGTACATGCGCTTGGCATTGCGGATACTTGCCGCAACATCCGTCGGATCCGGTTCTCGCGGGGTCTACACGCTGGCAACCATCGTCGCGCCTCGCCCTTTCTGGCCCGAGACCACCGCGATCGTTCTCGACTTGAACATTATCTCCTACCTCCTTGGTTTCATCTCGATTACCGTCCTGGGCGTCGTAGGACTAGCCCAACACCGGACAGTTCGGCGGCAGCTGAAAGCACTCCTCCCCCTCCAGACAGCCTTGAGAAGCGCAGGACTGGGCCATCCCAGCCGCCTAACTGAGGACAATATGCCATTACGACAGGCACTGATCGCTCGCTACACCCAGATTGAAGATGGTCTCTGGCGACTGCGCCCTTACGGCACTCAGGATGATGTGGCCCGGGCTCACCTGTACATGCGTTCACAATGGATCTTGGGTAGAAGGCGCCGGGAGGCCATCGCCATGGCTGCGTGGATCTCCCTGATGCTTCACCGTCAAGAGCAGGGGATCACGCCTGCGCCTATTGACAAGGACGCGAGCACTGCCGCCCAAGGTACCTGGGTTGGCTCTGCCACCACTGCGGCAAAGCCGTTCATCATGCTGGCGCCATTCTTCGTCATTATACGTCGGACATGGGGTCGCGTCTGGGCCCGGTTACTGATTCTTCTTCGTAAGAAGCCTAGCTACATCAATCGGGACATCACACGGATGGCCCGGGTCTCAGCCGCCTTTGAAAGGCATCCCCAGGTGGCCAAGTTCGTCGAGACCTACGCGAAAAGCGCTAAGCAATCTTCATCCGCCTGATAGGCGGTTCCGCACACCCAAGCCCACGACGGGCGCAATGACGGGCCTGGCCTCGCACCGTGAATAATCGTCATGTCGGCCGCCTCCCGCGCAGGACGAGACACAACAGCCCTTTGCTGAGCGATGCCGCTCCCGCGGAAGGACCCTCATGGCTTCATCTTGGTCCACACTGGCACGCCTTCCCTCCGTACCGTTCCCGATCGTCATCGCCGTCATGTTGCCCATTGCCGTGGGAGGGCACGCAGCGGGAAGCGCTGGTGCAGCGTGGGGACTGGTATCCGGCCTCTTCACTGGCTTTGTGCCTCACCTGCTAGACCGGCATGCCAAGCGGCGTCGCGCACCGAGCACCTCGACTCCTCCGAGGCCACTGACCCAGATTGCCGGCACGACAGTGTCTCTGCTGCTTGGCCTGGTCATCGTCCTCGCCGGGCACGCGCCTCAACCGCTCGTCGCCTGCAGTGTCGTGTTCTTTGCGCTCATGGTCGCCATCGTTTCCATCCAGAGATTGTGCAGTTGGAACATCAGCATTCACGGAGCGAGCGCCGGCGCCGCTACCTCCATCAGCTTCCTCCTCTGGGGGCCCGCGTTAGGACTGCTCGCTGTGGTGCTCACGCTTTTGATCGTCATGTCCCGTGTGCGGATCCACCGCAGCACCAGCGGTCTCCAAGGGCACGAGCCTCTCGAAGCGGTCAGCGGCGCTCTGCTCGGAGCGGCATTGGGTGGGTCCATCTACGTTTTGCTCAGCTAACCTTGGTCGACTGGCCCTCACCCCCATCGAAACACGCTGCGATGTACCACCAACAGCCGAGACGCTTGCGGGACTCGAGATCTGGGTACTGCGTGCTGCTTGGTTAAGAAATTCGTGAACCATCGATGAAAATGGGGCCCACTCTGCCCCTGCAATGAGGTCATCGACACCCGCCAACAGGACGCTGCGCTCCGCTCTGTCAGTATCGCGGAGGTTTCCGCCATGGATGCGGCGGAACGTCCAGGCACTATTCATCGTACGCATTCGGCGACTGCAGGTAGAGCCACGCAACTCTACCGAGTGGGGCTCACCGATCGTCCTGCGCGTGACAATCCCCGTTGGCTTGAGTGCTAGCTGTCGCGGCTATGTCGAGGGCGGGATTGTGGTCGAAGAATCCGACCGGCTTCAAGCTGAAACCGACAGACTCGACCGGCATGACCGGCCAGTCTTCCGGCCGGACGAGGTGCGTGGCGCCCACGGTGTACCAGCAGACGAGTTCTGTATCCACCAGCGGCCGGTTGGCGGCCGTCCATTCGGGCAAACCAGCGCCCCCAGGGTGCTGATTCGGGAAATCGCCGGCAGCACGTCGCTCGCCGGCGCGATAGGGCGTCACCCAGAGGTGCTTGGTCGCGAAGCGTGCCCGCTTGCTGATCGGTGAGGTCTCGTCGGCCAGGAGTACTTGGCTTACATGAGTGGGCACAAGCTTGTAGGCCACCGGCTGACCCACGGCGTTGAGTGAGCCGTGGTTGACGAACTTCCAATGGCGGCCCTTGTCCGGGGCCGCCAGCCGCTGTGCTTCGGCCTCGGTGCGCAACAGCCTGGAGGCGGCGGTGAATGCATTTCCGTACGGGTTGCCGGGCCCGGACGGCTCCGGCACGGTCTCCACTTCATAAACACTGTTGTTCGGGCCGTCCACGCACATATCTAGCCGGAAGTTAAACAGGTGCTGATGGTGCGGACCAGCCAGCTCGGGGGTGACGAGGTTCGCGTACGCGTTGCTGGTGCCGGGAATGATGGCCTGAGCTTGGATGATGCCAAGGAGCTTCACCTCGGCCTGGATGGTGCCGTCGAGGTAGAAGTACCAGTAGAAGCCGTACTCGTAGTTGCCGACGGTGGCGATGAAGGATATGACGAGCCGCCGGGACCGGCGCACCTGCGTGGTGCCGGTGCTCATGTCGGTGTGCCGCCAGAGCACGCCATGATCTTCCTCATGTAGGCAGATGACGTTGCGCACTGTGGGGGGCGCCCCAGCCTCGTTCACCGTGACGGCGTCGAGATAGACGATCTCGCCCAGGCAGTCGCAGCCGAGCCGGAGGCTGTTGGCGACTCCGGGTGCTCCCAAGCCGACGTCCCCCGCGTCGAAGGCGGCCTTCCAGGACCAGTTCATGTCGGGCGAACCGTACGGCACCACCATCTCCGACAGGCTGGCCCGGTAGATGATCGGCCGCAGGCGCCCACCGTCGACATAGCCGATCTGGTGCAGTAGGAGTCCTTCAATCGGATGCATGGAGGCGCGCACCCGCCACGGCCCCCAGCTGATCGCGCCGTCGTCCACGCTGAAGCCGGGACCGCGGGGCTGCACGATCTGCAGCGGCGCGAGCTCCCGGGTGCCGCCGTCGTAGCGGCCTTTGTCGCGCGGTACTGCGACGGCTTCACCGTCGTGCAGGTGAAGGATCTGGCCGGTGTCGCGGTCGAGCAGCACAACGAGATTTTCGATCGGGCGCGCGAAAGGGTTGTCCTGCGGATTGTCCTGCATGTAGGCCACGCATCGGGCGAGCCGGCGGCCCTCGCCGTCGACGGGAAGGCCGAAGTTGCCCGCCGGCCACGGTTCGACGTGAACGTGGTCCATGGCGTAAATGCCGCGCCGAGCGCACGCCTGCTGGAATCCCGGATCGGCCCGGACCGCGGCAGCGTTGGCCAGCCACTCCTCCAGCATGATCGGAGGCTGTCCTTCTCGCACGTAGGTGCAGGACACGAGAGTTTCCGGCGGCAGAGCCACGGTGATCACAGCGGTCCTGCGAAGGTGTCGTTCGTAGGTGACCACGATGATGTCGCGGCGGGGCGCCACCCCGTCCCATCTGAGCACGAGGTCTTTGGCGGGCTCGGCCAGCGCGCAGTACGCGATGCGCGCCGAGGAGGTCACCGCGCCGCAGGTGAGCGCCACCCGGCACGCTGCTGCGGCCTCTTCCTCGGTGAGTGGGGCCAGGGGGTTGCGGACCCTGGCTCCGGTGGCGCTGCTGGTGGGCGGCTGAGTCATGACGAAACCCTCTTCCAAGGGGTGGGCCAGCGGCTCTGATCGCGTGCGCGGGCTGGCCGCTTCACTGGCCAGATCGGGGAGGGCGGGGTGAGGGGTTCGGAGCCCGGTCGCCGCAGTTGGAGGACGCAGATGCCGGCGAGGGTGATGAGCGCGCCGAGCAGAGCTTGAGGGCTCAATCGATCGCCGAGCCAGATGACGCTTAGTCCCGCGCCGAGCAGGGGGATCAGGTTGAGCACGATGCCGGCCTCGGCGATGGCGACGTGGGATACCGCGAGGTTGTAGGACAGGCAGGCGATGGCCAGGAGGAGGCCGCCGGCGAGCGCGAGCGTCCACAGTGCCGGCGAGCCGGGCAAGGCTGCAGCCATGGTGCTGCCGGAGTGCGCGGCCGTCAGGACGAGCAGGCACAGCAGGCCGATCGTGAATTGCCATGCGGTGTAGGTGAGCACGTCACCTCCGCGGGTGCGCCTGAACCAGGCGATGGCGGTGGAGTAGATTGCCGATACAGATGTGGCGCCGAAGGTGAGCAGGATGCCGGCGGACAGCGACAGGCTGGTGGGCGTCCCGGACAGCAGCCACACCCCTGGCAGGCAGAGCAGCAGCCCGGCCCATCCCGCGACTCCGAGCCGCTCACGCAGCACCAGCACGCCCAGCACGACAACGAGCATGCATTCGGTGCTCAGGAGCAGCGAGCCGGTTGCGGCTTGCACCGCGGTCAGCGCCAGCGCGAACAGCAGGCCGTTGCCGGCGGGTTCGAGCGCGCCCAGGAGCACAGCTCCGCGCAGTTGTGGAATGGGCCGATAACCTCGTGCCGCCACCACGATCCACAGCACGGCGGTGGCCGTTGCCACGTGCACGAGCAGGAGCGTCAGGACCGGCATTCGCTCGGCGAGCGTTGCTGCGGTGACCGGCGTGCGGGTGGCCCAGCAGACTGCGGCGATGACCAGGAGCGTTCGGTGCCGCCCGGGGAAGCGGAGTGGCAGGCCGGCCAGGTTCTGGGCGTGAGCTCGAAGGCCAGTCATCGGGGGATGCTGGCCTGCTGGTAGATGGAAGCGGCCAGGCCCGCCAGGTCGATGCGGCGGCCATCCTGATCCGTCGCGTGCCGGCCTGGGTCATGGGCGTACAGGTCCGGCCGTGGACGGTCCTCATCAGTGGGCTGGACCCAGAACCGGCTGAGCGGGTACAGCCCGATCGCTGAGACTGGATCCCCCATGGTCATCTCCGCGGCGCGCTGGCGTAGCCGTTCCAGGATCGGCCACTCCTGCGGATCGTCCACGAAGACGACCACAGATCGCTGGCCATGGATCGGCTGTCCGGCGCGATAGGCGGCAGCGATGTAGGTGAGCTTGGCCAGGTCGAGGGGCGTTGTGGGGGGTGCCACGTCGATGAGGCCGCGCCAGATCCAATCGTGGCGGCAGGCGAGGTTGACGAGCTCTTCGAGGGACGGCACACGGCCGCGGGCCAGGGCAGCCCGCAGATGCAGGGCCACGTTGACGAGCTCGGGCTGTATCCGGACGCGTACCGGCCGCCGTCCGGCCAATGTCGCCCGGAAGGCTCGCGCCTGGCGGCGGACCATCTGATGGTGGCGGCCCAACGCCCAATCGGTCCAGCGAGCCAGCAGGCGCGCGGGCCAGAATCCGTCGAGGGCGGCCTGCCATCCGTAGAGCGGATAGGCCAGGTAGGGGGTGTCTGGGCGGAACACGGCCGGCTCATCACTGGGAACACGGGCGATGACGCTGGCGGCGAACGTGCTCAGCCGTAAGGCGCCCTCCAGTTCGGGCAGCGTGGGGCGCGGGTCCGCTTCGATGGCGATGATCGGCTCGGTGAGGTTCCTTCCTCGGGTCTCCAGCAGGGAGATCCGGCGGTCTGTGGCGGTGACCAGCCAGACCGCAGGCATGGAGTAGAGGCACACGCCACTCACCACCTCCACCCGTCTGCGATCACGGGCATCGTGACGGGGCGGCGCGCCACGGGCCCACACATGGTGGGTGACACCGTCGAGGTGCACGCCGATATAGGGAGTCCGGCCGGAGTGCCCTGGCCTCAGGTCATGTTCCATGAGTGCGTCGCCGCTCAGGGCATCATCAGCAGGTCCCTGCCAGAGGTGGGTGAGGTTCGCGCGAAGCCTGGAGTCGGCCTTGTTCACTGCTCGGGCCCAGGCAGGCGGCGCTTCCGCGAGGGCCACCTGATCCAGACCGGCTGCCAGAGCGTAGGGCTGCTGGGGGGCGTCGACCAGGGGGCGGCTGGTCAGCTCGGGGAGGGCTTCCTCGCGGAGGTGCAGGGTGTGGAAGGCCGCCGCTTGGGCGGCGCTTGCGTAGGCGATGTCGGACACATGGTGGGGAGAGGCGGGCACGGGCATGTGAGCTATGCGTCCTTTTCCTGGGGTCGGATTCGGGCGTTGGAGCTGGGCGTTGGACCGGGGGTGGTGGCCTGGCTGGAGGCGTGACTGTGCTGCGGGGCTGGTGAAGGCCAGCCTGGGGGCGGCGTGGACGAGGGTCCGGCAGCGGGTCAGCGCGGGTATCGTGAGCACGCCCGGCCGGCTGCGGCTCGTACCTGGTCACCGGTGCGACGGGCGTGCCTCGTACGGCGGCGGGTCGGCTGGCGTTTCTTTCTGCGGTGGCTGGGTGGGGTCGTGCTGCTGGCGCGCCGCAACGGCCTGGCTTGCTGCGGTAATGCGGGCTGCCAGGGTCATGTTCGCGCGTCCGTGCCGGATCATGGCGATGCCCATCACGGCTCCTGGATCGGGCCGGTGGCCGGCGACACTGCCGGGCGTGCGTGGAAGGGCAGGATGGTGGCGCTGGCTGCGCTCAGCGCATCCAGCGTGGCCGGCTGGTAGGAGAGGCTGGCCAGTCGTCTCTGCAGCAGGGTGGGCAACGGGCTGGCCGATGCGGACTTCTTGCCGGTGACGAAAGTCCAGCCGTGCTCCCACGAGGAGTAGCACAAGATGCTGGGGAACACGTCGCTGTAGCGCTTGAGCGTTGCTCGCAGGGTTTCCTGCTGCCACAGGATGAAGGAACCTGCTTGTGTGCTGAGCACGCCGTCGGCGGTCAGAAGGTCCTTGCATCGCTGCAGGAAGTGTCGGGTGTAGAGGCGATTGTGCTGGGCGCCGCCCGTTGGATGCTCGTCCTGTACATCGATCACGATGACGTCGTAGTGGGTGCGCTCCTCAGCCGGGAGGGTGTGGTTCTCCTTCAGGCGCGCCTCGACGAACTGAAGGCCGTCCTCGATATGCAGGCGCACCCGGTCCTCTCCGGCAAGCGCGGCGTCGACTTCGGCCGGGGTGTAGCCGTAGGGCAGGTGCCTGGCGCACGCCTGCACGCACTCGAGGTCGATGTCGACGTGGTCGATGAGTGCGGCGCCCGCGTCGCGAGCCATCTGGGTGGCAACGCCTTCGCTGGAGCCGACGATCAGCACGCGGTCCCGGACGGGGGTCCGCCCGGGTCCGGCCAAAGCCAGCGCGGGCACCATCAGCGCCTCGTGGTAGACCAGCTGTGACGGCCCCTTCTCCGCGCTTTGTCGCTCCATCACGTCGGCCGCGTCGATGTCGCCGCTGAACAGGGTGATGCCGTGCTCGGTCCTGCCGATCAGCATGTGCTGGTAGGGGGTCCGCGCCTCGTACAGCACCTCGCTGACCGTCCATGTGCGGGTCAGGCCGGGTGCCAACGGCTCGGTGATGTATCTGGTCATGTGTGTGCCGCCTTTCGATGGTCGGAAGGGTGATGCGGGAGGGGCGGGGCGGAGCCGGGTGTGCCGCGATCGAGGAGCAGGACGTTGTATCGCGCGGGCCGTAGGGCGGCGCGCAGGACCTGCAGAGCTCGTTCGGGGTCGGCTTGGCCGCAGGTGAAGAAGTCGATGAAGCAGGCGGACTGTTCGGGCCAGGTGTGCACCGAGGCGTGCGACTCCGACAGCAGGGCCACGACGGTAGCTCCCTGGGATTCGAACGTGTGGTCTATCATGTGCAGCAGCGTGGCGTTGGCCTCCTTCAGCGCCTGCTGGAGCGCCACGCGCAGGAATTCCGTGTCGTTCAGCAAGGTGGGGTCAACGTCGTAGAACTCGCTGAGCACGTGGCGGCCACGGAAGTCGACATCGGGCGCCGGCGCGGCGGTCATCCGTCGTTCTTTTCGTGCTCGCCGGAGTCGACGATGGCCACAGCGAGCGGCGGCAGGCCGCCGAACCTGACGGCGGAGTAGCTGGCGGTGTAGGCGCCCGTGCACGTGATCAGGACCCGGTCGCCCGGACCCAGCGCGAGCGGCAGTTCGGGGCGGTGGCGTTGGTAGAGCACGTCGTCGGGGTCAGGTGTCGGGCCGGCGACGATGACCGCTCCTGTCGGGCCGTTCACATCCGGGGCGTGCATCGGGTAGTGGATCATTTCGTGCTCGGTTTCGATCAAGCCGCCGTACTTGCCGGCGTCCAGGTACACCCATCTCGTGCCCTCCCGGTGGAGGACCTGGACGACCTCGGTTTCGATCACTCCGGCGGATGCGGCGATGGCGCGGCCCGGTTCGAGGACGAGCTGCGGCCGGTTGTCGCCGAAGTGGTGGTCCAGGCTTGCGGAGATGGCGGCGGCGTAAGAGTTCAGCTCGGGTACCGGATCGGTGTAGGCGGCGGGCAGGCCGCCGCCCAGGTTCAGCAGGGGCAGCGGGCCGAAATCGTGGGCGATGCTGGCCGCGGCCTCGATCGGTTTGGGGTGTAGCTCGTTTGCAGTGACTGGCTGAGCTGGGCGTTCGCTGTCCTGGGCTG